>NZ_JAAAYH010000389.1:0-8523 GCF_018035285.1 Streptomyces sp. MK37H
GTAGTGCCCGTAGAGCCCGTAGTGCCCGTAGAGCCCGTGGAACCGATCGAGCCGCCCATCCGCGCCGATACCAGCGGCCCCTCCGCCGACCTCTTCCGCCAGTACCTCCGCGAGATCGGGCGGATACCGCTGCTCTCCGCGGTCGAGGAGGTCGAGCTGGCCCGCCGGGTCGAGGCGGGCCTCTTCGCCGAGGAGAAGCTCGGCAACACCCCGGACCTCGACTCCCAACTCGCCCTGGACCTGGACCGGTTGGTGGTCCTGGGCCGGATGGCCAAGCGCCGGCTGATCGAGGCCAACCTCCGCCTCGTCGTCTCCGTCGCCAAGCGCTACGTCGGCCGCGGCCTGACCATGCTCGACCTGGTCCAGGAGGGCAACCTCGGCCTGATCCGGGCGGTCGAGAAGTTCGACTACGCCCGCGGCTACAAGTTCTCGACGTACGCCACCTGGTGGATCCGCCAGGCCATGTCCCGCGCCCTGGCCGACCAGGCCCGGACGATCCGGGTCCCGGTGCATGTCGTCGAGCTGATCAACCGGGTGGTCCGGGTCCAGCGCCGGATGCTCCAGGAGCGCGGCTACGAACCCACCCCAGAGGAGGTCGCCGCCCATCTCGACCTGCTCCCGGAGCGGGTGAGCGAGGTGCTGCGGCTGGCCCAGGAGCCGGTGTCGCTCCACGCGCCGGTGGGCGAGGAGGACGATGTCGCCCTCGGCGACCTCATCGAGGACGGCGACGCGGCCTCACCCGTGGAGTCCGCGGCCTTCCTGCTGCTCCGCGAGCACTTGGAGGCCGTGCTGTCGACACTCGGCGAGCGCGAACGCAAGGTGGTGCAGCTGCGGTACGGACTGGCCGACGGCCGCCCCCGCACGCTGGAGGAGATCGGCCGGATCTTCGGGGTGACGCGGGAGCGGATCCGCCAGATCGAGTCGAAGACGCTCAACAAGCTCCGCGACCACGCCTTCGCCGATCAGCTGCGGGGCTATCTGGACTAAGCGGATCGGCGGAAGTCGGCCGCGGTTCGGACGCGCCCCGAAGGGGCGCGGGGAACTGCGCGACCAGCCACGACGGCGTCGCAGACGATCGACGGCATGTCGGGGCACTTCCTGCGGACCGCTTGGCGCCGCCGACCCCGCCCACGCGGGCCGGGCCACCCCGAAACGCCGGCGGGCCGGGCCTCACAGGGCGTCGTACCCACCGGCCTCGTACGCACCGGCCTCGTACCCACCGGCCTCGTACCCTCCGGCCTCGTACCCACCGGCCTCGTACCCACCGGCCGCCGCATGGCCCGCGGCCTCCTGATCGCCGGTGCCGGGCTCGAACGCGCCGGGCTCGAACGCCCCGGGGTGGATCTGCTCCCGCACCGCCACGTACTGCTGCCGCACCGACTGCCCCACCGGCAGGTCCTCGCCCGGCTCGAAGACCTGGCTCGCCGCGGCCGGCCAGCGCGGCGGCTCGTGCGGCGAGTGGGTGCCGTGCGAGACGCCGAGCGCCCACGCGGCCTGCCGGGCCGCGCCCAACGCGGCGTAGTCGGCGGGCTGCGGCACCACGACCCGCGCCTCCAGCAGCGCGGGCGCGATCGCGCGGACGGCCTGGAGATCGGCCGCGGGCCCGAGCAGAAAGACGCGCCGCACCTGGACGCCGCGCCCGCGCAGCACGCCCAGCGCGTCCGCGAGCCCGCACAGCATCCCCTCGAACGCGGCCCGGGCCAGATGCTCGGGCTTCATCGACTCGCGCCGCAGCCCGGTCAGCGTCCCGGCCGTATGCGGCAGATGCGGGGTCCGCTCGCCCTCCAGATACGGCAGTAGCACCAGCCCGTACGAACCCGGGGTGGACTTCATCGCGAGCGCGGAGAGCCCCTCGAGATCCGTGCCGAGCAATTCCGCCGTACCGCGTAGCGCCCGTACCGCGTTGAGCGTATGGACCACCGGCAGATGCATGCCGGTGGCGTCGGCGTACGACAGGATCGTGCCGGTCGGATCGGCCAGCGCCTCATGGTGGACGGAGAAGACCGAGCCGGAGGCGCCCAGGGAGATCACCGCGTCGCCGATCCCGACCCCGAGCCCGAAGGCGGCGGCCATGGTCTCGCCCGTACCGGCGGAGATCAGCAGCCCCTCGGGGGTGTGCCCGGCGGCGTCGGCCGGGCCGATGACCTCCGGCAGCCGCACCTGGTGACCGAGGGCCAGCTGGACCAGGTCGGGGCGCCAGGACCCGTTCGCCGCCGACCAGTAGCCGCTGCTGGAGGCCGTACCGCGGTCGGTCGTACGCCGCGCCGGCCGCCCCAGCAGCTGCCACACCAGCCAGTCGTGCGGCTGCATCAGCTCGGCCACGCGGTGCGCCGCGTCCGGCTCGTTCCGGGTCAGCCAGCGCAGCTTGGCCACCGGCTGCGAGGCGGTCGGCACGGCGCCGACCGCCTGGGCCCAGGCCGTGCGGCCGCCGAGCGCCTCGGTGAGGTCGGCGGCCGCGGACTGGGCGCGCTTGTCGTTGCCCACCAGCGCGGGGCGCACCAGCACCCCGCTCGCGTCCAGCGCCAGCAGCCCGTGCTGCTGCGCCGAGACGCCGATGGCCTGGACCCCCTCGAGCAGCCCGCCCTCGGCGGCCTCGCCGAGGGACATCAGCCACGCCTGCGGGTCCACATCGCCGCTGCCGCCGACCGGATGCGGGGCGTACCCCTGTTTGATCACGGCACCCGTATCGGTGTCACAGACGACGATTCGTGTGCTCTCGGACGAACTGTCCAACCCGGCGACTATCCCCATGGATCAGATGATGCCACCGCCGGGTCTAGGTGTTGCTGGTGCCCCAGTCGTCCTCGCCCACCGCGCGGGGCTCGCGCTGCCCGATCTTCTCGCGCAGCGGCCGGACCTTGTCCAGCGCCCGCACGGCGGCATGCCGGCCTCCTTGCGCGGCCGATTCGGCGGTATTGCGGACGGCCGGGTTCCGTGCGAACTTCTGCGCGCACGCGCGCAGCTGCTCGTACCGCTCGCGGCCGGCCCGCGTGCCCAGTACGTAACCCACAGCCATCCCGGTGATGAACGTCAGCCGGTAGCGCATCGACCTGCCCTTCTCGCTGTCCTTCACATCTGGACCCCGGGGTCGTGCCGCACGTCTACCCGCCCGCGCCGCAGATCACCCACGATCATCCAGAAGATCATCCCTGGAACGGCGGAGCTTCGCCCGAGGGCGGACGCGGCGAACCGATTGGCGGAGCACCCCCCTGCTTGCGCTAATGTATGTGTCGCAGCGAGCGCACGCCGTCCGGGAGATCCGGGCGGGGCCACGGTCGCGGCACACGGAGCAATCCCCTGTAGCTCAATTGGCAGAGCAGCCGGCTGTTAACCGGCAGGTTACTGGTTCGAGTCCAGTCGGGGGAGCTCGGTCCCCTGTAGCTCAATTGGCAGAGCATTCGGCTGTTAACCGGAGGGTTACTGGTTCGAGTCCAGTCGGGGGAGCAGGGAGGAGGACCCCTCAAGGGGTCCTTTTTCATTTCCGGCCCCCTCCGGACGTGATCTACGTCATGATCGCAGCCAGGGGGCCTCCCAGCATCGGCCCTCCGAAGCAGCAGATCGTATGAGCGGCTATGCTGCGGCAGACGGCGCGCGCAGATGTGTACGACGCGCCGTTACGGGGCGGTAGCTCAGCCGGTTAGAGCAGCGGACTCATAATCCGTCGGCCGTGGGTTCGAGTCCCACCCGCCCCACCGGGCACTACGCGGGCAGACCCCATCCTGACCTGCGAAGACTCAAGAACGGGAGTCGCCGCGCTGACGCGGGGACTCCCGTTCATCCGTTCAGACCAAGATCAAGTGGCCCTACAGTGGCCCGAACGTACTACCTGGGAGCTCTACCGCTTGAGGTCGATCATGCGTACCGGCTGGCCCGTGGTCCGGGCAACGGTTTCGAAGTCCCGGTCATAGTGGAGCAGGGTGAGACCGGCCTCTTCGGCGGCGGCCGCCACGAGGAGATCGATGGGGCCCGCACTACGATGCTCGCCCTTCTCGGTGAGCTGCTTCTGGACCACGCGCGCGCGCCGAAAGATGCCGTCCGGCATGGGGCACCACACATAGTGAGCGTCGAACGAGGCCTTCAGGCGGGTGCGGTCAGCGGCCGAGCGGGCAGAGTAGAGGACCTCCATTTCGGTGACGTCGCAGATCGCGATGAGGCCGGCGGCGATCCTGTCGTCCCATTCGGCCGTGTTCTGGCCGAGCAGGATACGTGCGAGGGCAGAGGTGTCGATGAGGTAATCGGCAGACACTCACTCATCTGCTCCCGCGGCGCGACCGCCATCCGCCGTGCTCGTGGGCCGGTACTTGCTCTTGTCGAGGAGCAGGCCCACGTCCAGGGCGCCGTCGGCTGTGAGTTCACGGGCCTCGTCGAGTGCGCGCAGCCGCCGGTGACGGGCTGTGACCTCGCGCAGTGCGGTGTTGATGGTGTCGCGCTTGGTGGTGGTCCCGAGTTCTCTGGCGGCTGCTTCCAGCGCCTCGTCGTCGAGGTCGATGACGGTGCGGCTCATGATGGCCTCTCAATGCATACAGTGGCTTATATCAGTATACAAGATCAACTATATCTCGGTGAGTGCCACACGAGTGGCACCGCCGCTATCCGCGCTGCTCGTGGCGGTGCCACTCGTGTCCACCGCCGCGGGAGATCCACAGCCCTTCGCCCTTCACCAGGTCGTACGTCGCCGTCGTCGCGTCCGCGATTCCGTAGAGCGTCGTGCCGTCGACGGTCAACGACGTGAATGCCGTCGGCGTCTTCAATTCGTGGAAGGCGTTGTTGGCGCGGTCGTCGGCGAGCCAGTAGCGGCCGCCTTCCTCGCCGACGAGCAGCCGCCCGTCCGCGAGCGACTCCAGGACCAGCGACTCCGGGCCACGCTTCAGGTCCCTCCAGGGAATTCCGCCGGCGAGGACCGTCCGCCAGTGCTCGCCGCGGTCCGTCGTCAGCAACAGGCCGCGCACGCGCTCGCCCCGGGTGAGGGACAGCGCCGCGGTGCCACCCCGGGCCGCGAGGATGCCCCCCGTGTACGGCTTCGGGACGGCTCTGGAGCCAAGGGTGTGACCGTCGCGCTGCCATACGACGCGGTTGGGGTCTTCGGTCAGGGGCTGGTCCAGGCTCCAGGCCGTGCCCCGTTCGTCCACGGCGAAGCGGATGGCGTAGTCCGGCGCTCCGGCCGGGGGCGCCACGGTGCGGGTGGCGGGGCGGTAGATGAGGGTCGGCTCCAGTTCGGCGAGCAGGACGTCGCCGGGGCGGGTGCGCATCGGGGTCTCGGTGATGACGGCCTTGTGCCGCTTGCCGCGTACGTCGAGGACGTACGCTCCCTCCGCTCCCTCGCCCGGCGGCACCCGCACGAAGCCCCCGCGCACGCCCTTGAACGCGGGCGGCGGCGCCTCCGCGTCCGCGTGTTCCGCGTGCTCGGTGACCGTATGGCCGTCGGGGCCGACGATGCGCCAGGCGGTGGCCGCCGGCCCCTCGTCGTCCTCGACGTTGCTTGCCTTGTACGCCAGGAGCAGCGAGCCGTCGTCTGCGCGGACCACGTCGGTGGGCGCCCCGGCCGCCTCGATGACATCGGCCGGGCGCGGGTGAGGGTCTTCGATGACGCGTCTGTACGTCGCCTCGCGGTCCCCGGAGTCCCCGTCGCCGGAGCCGTCCGGGCCGCAGGCGGTCAGCGCCAGCGCCGCACCCGCCACGGCCATGAGCCCGACCGTCCGCCTCCCGCGTTTCCACAGCCACACCATCGCCATATCCTCACACGACTCAACTCCTTTGCGGAAAGCGCGAAGCGCGTCCAGAGTGAACGTATGTGTGAGGACGTCGACGCCGTGCCGACAGTGGCCGGGCGCTTCGGATCGGGGGCGGGGCCCGATGAGTGACGCACCGCTGGCGGGTGCCCTGCGGCTGCCGGACGGCTCATGGGTCCGGGGGCGCGGTCTGCGGCATCCGCGACCGGAGGGGGCGCTGCCCGGGTTCGGGCTGTATCTGGGGTCCACCCGGTTGCGCGAGCGGCATGACGGGGAGCTGGGGTGGGAGCGCGCGTGGGTCGAGTGGCCCGATTTTCTGCTGCCCCGCGACCGCGACCTGGCCGTACGGCAGATTCGCGCGCTGCACCAGCGGGCGCGGGCGGGCACGCCCGTGGAGGTCGCCTGCGGGGGTGGCGTCGGCCGGACCGGGACCGTCATCGCCTGCCTGGCCGTCCTGGCGGGGGTGGCCCCCGCCGACGCTGTCACCTGGGCGCGCACCCACCATCACCCCCGGGCCGTCGAGACGCCTTGGCAGCGGCGTTGGGTGGCTCGCTTTCCGGCCGGCTGACGTAGAGCCGCCTCCGGTCGGCATGACGAAGCGTCACAGACTCCTCTCAATGCCCGTGGCATTTCCCTCACTTGTGGTTCGGGTCGCGCTACGGTGAGGAACCGCATGCATGTCTGGAGGGGAGGCGCATGTTGGACGACGTGGCAGGCCAGGTGGCGGCGGCGATTTTGCAGGCGGCCGGGTCCGACGCGTGGGCGGCGATGCGTGACCGGATCGCCCGGCTGCTGGGGCGCGGAGACGCAGGGCGGGAGCGGGCGGAGCTGGAGCGCCTCGACCGGACGACGTCGGACCTGGAAGACCCCGAGCTGAGCGAGGAAGAGCGGACACTGTTCCGCCAGACCTGGCAAGCCCGCTTCCGGAGGTTCCTGGAAGGTCTCGACGAAGGTGAGCGTGAGCGGGTGGTCGCCGAACTCCGTGCGCTGGTGGAGCCGTACGGCGAACCCGCGCGGCGCGACGGCGGCCTGGTCCGGAACAACACCTTCAGCGGTCCCACCGCCGTTCAGACCGGCACCGACAACCAGCAGACAAACTACTTCGGGTCAGGGGCATGACCGGGGGCGGACGCACCGGCGGGGTGTCCGGCAACGACTTCCGTGGGCACAGCGGCGCGCAGGGCGGCTCCCACAACACCCAGATCAACTTCTTCGGAGGACCACCGCGAGGCGGCCGACAGTGGGTGGCGATCGCCGTGGTCGCGCTGTGCGTGCTGGGCCTGGTCGGCGTGGTCGTTTGGGCTGTGGCCAGTTCCGGGGACAACGGCTCCGCGGAATCCTCGGGCCCTTCTCCCAACAGGTCGCCGAGTCCGTCACCGTCGTCCCAGGCGGCTGAGGGTGCGGAGGCCCCGGCGCCCTCGGCGTCGCTGTCCTCACCGACCAGCACCATCCAGTGGCGGGGGAAGGTGCGGATCGCCGAACACGGACCGAGGCTCGACAAGGTTCCGCCGAAGATCGACGCGGGCTCCGGCGACCTCGATCTGGGCCTGGTCAACCCGCCACGGCTCACCGCTTGGCAGCCGGACCTCGCCGTGTGGTCGGAGCGGGGAATGCCCACCAGGCAGGAGTGCTCCGAGCTGGTGTCCGCCCAGGGCGTCCGGCAGGTCGAGGCCAAGGTCGGAGCGGTGGTGTGTGTGAACACGATGGAAGGCCGTACGGCCGTGCTCACCATCACCTCGATCAGCGACAGCTTCAACACCGGCGTCACGGCTGAGGCGACCGTGTGGTCCCAGGCCGACGGGTAATCGGTACCTGCGAGGACACAAGTACGGAGGCCGCCGCGGCTGGTGTGGCGGCCCCCGTTCTCCCGTTCGGTGCAATGGTCTGTTCAGCCCTTCACCGCGCCGGAGAGCACCCTCGGCATCTGCGACACGCCGTCAGGTCTGGGCCGCCGCATCGCCACGACCCTCGGCCTCGACCCGTCCCGGGCCCAGTTCGACTACGTCGGTCTCAATCACCTCGGCTGGATGCGCCGCGTTCTGCACGACGGCGAGGACATCCTGCCCCGGCTGCTCGCCGACGAGCGCCTCGGCGACCTGGAGGAAGGCGTTGTCTTCGGGCGCGAGTGGCTGCGCGACCTCGGCGTGATCCCCAACGAGTACCTGTACTACTACTTCAACCGGGAGGCCGTACGGTCCATCCTCGACGCCCCGCAGACCCGCGGTGAGTTCCTCGCCCGCCAGCAGCGGGAGTTCTACCAGCGGGTGACGGAGGCCGCCGGGGGCTCGGCCGTGTCGCTGTGGCGGAAGACCATCGCCGACCGCAGCGCCAACTACATGGCCGAGGCCAAGGGCGCCGTCCAGGGAGAGGCCCAACCGGACGAGGACTTCCGGCCGGACCCCGCGCACCAGGGGTATGCCGGGGTCGCCCTCGCGGTGATGGCCGCGATCAGCCGCAATGAACGCGCCACGATGATCCTCAACGTGCGCAACGGAACCACCGTCTCCGCCCTTCCCCAGGACGCCGTCGTCGAGGTGCCCGTGACCGTTGACGCGAACGGCGTCCACCCGCTCACCATCACCCAGCCCGATCTGCCCCAGGCCGGTCTGATGCAGCAGGTCAAGGCGGTCGAGCGGCTCACCATCAGCGCCGCTGTCACCGGCTCCCGGACCGATGCCGCCAAGGCGTTCTCCCTCCACCCGCTGGTCGACTCGGTGACCGTCGGCCGCAAGCTGCTCGACGGCTACATCGACCGCATCCCCGAAGTGGCCGAGGTCTTCAGCGGCCGAACGTC
>NZ_JAAAYH010000039.1:0-37775 GCF_018035285.1 Streptomyces sp. MK37H
CGGCGCCCGGGCAGTCCCGTTGCTGCCTGGACGAGTGTGACTGAGCGGCACAGTTGGCCAGCTGAGCACACCTGTTGGCCGCAGGCGTGACTTAGCTCCGGCGGTCCTGCGCCTTTTCGAGACAGATGACTTCTGGTCGAGCGACCTGACTCCTCAACGCGCTTCCCCCACCGTCGACGGCGAAATGCGTAAGCCATTGAGGGGGCTGATGCGGCATCTGGTCGCGGTCACCCGTCCCGACCTGGGCGGTCTTGGCGGTCTTCCTGTCGCGCCAGGGAGGTGGTGCCCCAGCCGTGTTCCAGCAGGGTGAACAAGTCGCGCATGGTCCGGGCCGGGTCTTCGCTTGCGCGGACGATGCTGGGGGCTTCCAGGGCGAAGCGTGCCAGGCCGGCGACGGCGGGGTCTTCCGGGGTGAGCCCGGTGGCCTCGGCGAGCGTGGCGGCCAGAGTCTTCTCGTGGCGCGACCACATGCGCCTGGCGTAGTCCCGCAGCGCGGGGGTGGATTCGACGAGGACGAAAGTAGGGTCGTCGGTCCGGACGGCGGTACGGGTGCGCACCATGTGGTCGCGCAGGGCGTGCAGCACGGGCTGGCCGGGGGCTCGGTCGCGAATGGATGCGACCAGGGCGCTCTCGACGTCCGCGTCCAGGTCGAAGACGAGGGCTTCCTTACCGGGGAAGTGCTTGAAGAGCGTGCTCAGCGAGACGTCGGCCGCCTCCGCCACCTCGCGTACACCGACGTTGTCGAAGCCGCGTTCGGTGAACAGCCGCACTGCGGCATCCGCCAGGGCCTGCCTTGTCTGGGCCTTCTTGCGTTCGCGGCGTCCTGTCGTTGTCTCGGCCATGCTCACACCTTACTCCTTGAGTAGATTCGATCACAAAGGCAATCCGATAGAAAGTCGGAGCGGTTGTACTTTTGTAGCGGCTGTGCTTCTGTGAGCGGGTCGCCCGACCGGCACCCAGCTGCCGGAACCCGGGGCACGTCCCCCCACAGGAACGGCTGATCTGCCATGCCCGAAACAGGGCGTCACGACAAGACACCAGCACTCTCAACCGTCGAACGGAGCGTGACTCTCATGTCCACCACCCCTCGCATCGCGATCGCAGGCGCCGGCCTCGGCGGCCTCATCTGCGCGCGCGTCCTGCAGCAACACGGCGTACCGGTCACGGTCTTCGAGCGTGAGACCGACCCCCACTCCCGCTCGCAGGGCGGCACTCTCGACATCGACGAAGACACCGGCCAAGCAGCCCTGCGCGCAGCCGGACTGTTCGACCAGTTCCTCACCTTGTCCCGGCCCGAAGGCCAGGAGTGGCGCCTGTACGACCGCCACGCGACCCTGATACGCCACGACCAGGCCGACGAGGACGATCTGAGCCGGCCCGAGATCGACCGCGGCCAGCTGCGCGCGCTCCTGCTGGACTCCCTCGCCCCCGGCACGGTCCGCTGGGGCCACCCCGTAAGGGCCGTCACCCCACTCCCCCATGGAACCGCCCGCCTGCACCACCACGACCGCACCGGCGAGGACTTCGACCTGGTCATCGGCGCCGATGGCGCCTGGTCCCGGGTGCGCCCCACACTCTCCGACGCCCAACCCTCCTACGCCGGTGTCACGTTGGTGGAAGCCCACTTCGACGACATCGACCACCGTCACCCCGGCATCGCCCACCTGGTCGGTCGCGGCACCATGTCGGCCAAGGCAGGCCGCCGCAGCCTGGTGCTGCAGCGCAACAGCAACGGACACGTCCGCGCCTACATCAACTTCCGCGGCCCCCAGGACTGGCACGCCGGCCTCGATCTCGCCGACACCAAAGCCGTACGCGCGCGCCTCCTCGCCCAGTACCAGGGCTGGCACGAGAGCCTGCTGGACATCCTGCGCGACAACGAGGGCGGTTTCATCAACCGGCCCATGTTCGTACTTCCCGTTCCCCACTCCTGGCAGCGCGTCCCCGGCATCACCCTGCTCGGCGACGCCGCCCACCTGATGCCGCCCGTCGGCGTCGGCGCCAACATCGCCCTGCTCGACGGCGCCGAACTCGCCCAAGCCGTCATTGGCCACTCCACCATCGACGAGGCCCTCGACAACTACGAAAGTGTCATGCTGGCCCGCGCCACCGACAACGCGAAGACCGCCCAGCAGATGCTCACCACCCTCATGCCTGACACCGACTCCGACGACGCCGTCTTCCCCGACACCCTCTGGCCAGCCAGCACCCTCCCTGACCCGCTTCCCGCTCACACCAGTTGAGCCGGGCCGGCAACACACCACTCCCCGTCGTCCGTCGACGGGACAGCTCACCGGATGACACGCGTTGCGGCCACAGGCATAACTCGTCGTGCGCTGGCCGGTCATCCCCGCCGCGCACCTGGTACACCGAGCAGGTGTCAACAAGCTCGGCGTTCTGGTGTCAGCCGGAGTGACCAGCGATGCGCCTGGACCAGGTCAGGCCATCGCCTCGATGTCATCTACCTCGAAACGTCGCAGGTCCTCAACCGTCCAGCCCTCGCCCAACTCGCGACGCAACGCCTCCAGCGCTGCGTCGGCCTCACGCCGGAAAGATCCCTGCTGCTCACGGGCCCAAGGCGAGGGCCGACCGGGTGATCCCAGTCCAGTGAGGACTGGTACAGGTCGGCGAGTCTCCTGAGCTCGTTGCTGGTGACCGGAGTGACAGGCAGCTTCTCCGGGATACAGGGATACCCGAAAGGGCTGTCAAGTTCGGGCATGTACGACGGACCTGGCCACAACGGGGTGTCGACCCCCGTACTCGAAGAAGAACCGCAGGTGGGAGCCCATGACTCAGCCGTTCACAGTGCCGAACGCACGCGCGGCCAGATGGAACGCCCAGTGGCCAACGCTCGGTCACAACCGTGCCGAAGCACGAAAGCTGTCACCCAGGTCGGTACCGACCTGGGGTTTCACTTGGCCGAAGCACGGTAGTTGTCACCAACTCGGCGCGCTACTTCTCACCTGGCCCCGCACAGCACGCTTGTCGTCACTCGAGGTCCGGCTGAATGTGAGGATATCGCTACCCATCGCGAGGGACAGCACTCAAAAGCGCGGGCACCCCGTATGCTCCAAGGCCTTACGGGCGGCGAGATAGCCCGCAATCCTGAACGCCAGTTCATGAGAGCCGAACGTATCGGCGCGGGCACGCCGCAGCACCACCCGAGTGGCGACCACGACTCCGTGCCCGGGCACCCGCAACTGCTCCTCGATCCCCACGGCAGCAGCCGCGAAGAAGCGTGACAGGCCCTCGGCGGGTCCGTACTCCACCATCAGCTCTTGAGCCGCCTCGAAGGCGAAGCCCTCACCTGCGGGCCCGAAATCCACCTCTATCTCCGCGAAATGCGGCGCGCAGTTCTGCTTCTGATGCAGTACCCGTACGCCACGGACCAGATGCGGCGGGAACCGGCGCAGCGCCGACGTCAAGCCGGAACGCTACCCCCCCGCCTGGCACCCCGCTCCGCTTCCGCCGCCGGCCTTGGTGACAGCAGACCTGCCTCGGTGACACCTATCGTGCTCCGGCTCAACAACGAGGCCGGGGCCCGTCGCGCAGCAACGGCCGCTACAGACCCAACTCCAGGCGCTCGATGTCCGTGAACCGGACCTCTTCCAGCCGGCCGGCGCGACGGCCGTTGTCCTGGAAGCAGACCTCCTTGAGTGCTTCGGCGGCGACCTCCTCGAGCTGCTGGTCGCCGGCACCCAGCTGGTGTCGCCCGGAGCCGGGGCTTGCCCGTCAGCGCAGGAAGCCGAAGAGACCATTCCACCGGGCTTCCTCCCGGCCTTCCGCCTCTTCAGCGGCGAAGACCTCAGGCGCCTCCCGCTCACGTTCCTTGATCCTGGCGCAAATGCTGCAGTCGCCGCCCGGAGACCCGGGCTCACAGTCGTCGTCGGGCAAGACGTCCCTACCGCGTGTATGCGTGCTTCCGCCGCTGGCGCGACCACGGGCTGGTCAAGGAGTTCCACGACCGGCTGCGCGGGCAGGTCCGCGTAACGCTGGGCCGCGACGCGGCACCGACGGCCGGTGTGACCGATCCGCAGTCGGTCAAGGCGGACGCCGTCGTCGGTGCCGACAGCCGGGGGTTCGACGGCGGCAAGCTGGTCAACGGCCGTAAGCGGCACGTCGTGGTCGACACGCTCGGCCTGCTGCTGGGGTGCCGGGGGCGGCGCGGGCATCTTCTGCTCCGGCAGCAGGGTCGCGACCCCGGGTGGCCGTCAGCCGCTCACGCCGCCCCGGCGCCAGTCTGGTTCACCGAGTTCGAGGCGACGTGCGGGCCGAGCGGCGTGACGGGTGCGAGAGACCCTCTCTTCATGGTTTTTCTTCGGCTCTCAGGCGCCGGATCGCGAGCTCTTCAGCGACCGGATGACGTTCAGGGTCAAGTCGATCTCTTCGGGGAAGTTGACGATTCCCGCCGACAGACGTACGTGAGGGACCCCGTACGGCGTGCTGTTGGCGATGACCCGGTTCTCTCGGAGGATCTGTGCCACCTCCTGCGGTGCGTGGCCCTCCACGTCGAAAGTGACGATGCCCGCGGACAGTTCCGGGTCAAGCGGTGTGTGCAGCGTCACGTGGTCCATGGCAGCCAGGCCTTCCTTGATCTGGCTGTTCAGCTCTGCGATCCGGTCCTGGATCCGCTTGCGTCCAATCTGCCGGACGAATCGGAACGCCTCGGCGGCGGCCCACTGGTGTTCGTAGGAGAAGAATCCCCCCGGGCTGACCCACGCGGCTTCCGTGGGGCCGACCGGCTGGCGGTCCTGTCGCCACGCCGCAGAGGTCTCCTTGCTCATCAGACTGGGAATCGTCGGCTGGAGAAGCGCCCAGTTCTCCGCCTTCGCCCACATGATCCCTGTCCCGCGCGGTCCCAGGATCCACTTGTGCGTACCGGCGGAGAAGAAATCGCAACCCATCTGTGCGACGTCCTCGTCCGCGACGCCGAACCCGTGGACCCCGTCCACCACCAGCAGGATGCGGTCAGCTTCGTCGCGGTTTCGGTTCAGGTCGGCGATGGCTTCGGCGATCCTGGACATCGGCAGGCGCACGCCGGTGTTGGAATGCACCCAGGCCACACCGAACACACGGGTGTTGGGGCGCACGGCGGCGCGCAACCGTGCGATGGCCTCGTCGACGGAGAAGTCGAACGACGAATCGTAGAGCGAGATCGAGCGCATGGTCGCGCCCCACTTGTCGGCGGCCAGGCGGATCGCTTCGTGGTGCGGATAGAACTCATGCGTGGTGGTCAGAACCTCTTGGCCCGGCTTCAGCCGCAGGCCGTTGTAGGTCAAGGCCAGTCCCATGGTGGTGCTGCTGGTAAGAGCGATCTCGCTGGCCTGTCCACCAACGTATTCGGCCGCCTCGGCGCAGACGGAACGCCACAGCATGTCCTCTTCCCGGGCGAACATGTTGTCGTCGAGGAAGCTGTGCGGGTTCTCGTCGAACGCGCGCCGGTAGTTCGTGATGGCGTCACGGACAGGCGTCGGGTTCGAGGCGAGGTAGAAATTGGACAGGTGTACAAGGTCGGGCGACAAAAGGAACTGCGCACGGACGGATTTCCAGTCGCCCGGATCGAAGGGCTGGGGTGCGGGCGGCTGCGTGACCTGCGAGAAATTCGCGATGTCTGAGTCAACCAGGCTTGCGGGGTTCGAAATGGACACGATCACTCCTCTTGACTGAGGCTGGGCTGCGTCTGTGCGGGCGCCGGACCGCTGCCGGGAAAGGCGGAAGGGTTCTCGGTCCGCTCCCTTTCTTCCGCTCGAACTTTTCCGGTGTCGTACGGCGCCTTGTCGGGCTTGCCGGTTGCGAGTGGGTGGTCGAGCCGGGGGGTTCTCAGGAAACGCTGGAACGGTCCGCCACGGGGGCGACCTGCTCCGTTTCGCTCCTCTGCTTCTCCTCCTCGCTACGGTGCGCGTCTGCCGCCTCGGAACGGACGTCCGAAGTCTTGGAGCGCCGGCGTCCGTCGGTTGCCCAGACGATCAGCGCGCAGGTCGCGAATCCGGCCCCGAGGAGACTGGAGGCGGCCCAGCCGTGGGAGGTGAAGACGGAGGTGGTGGTGGCCGCGCCGAGGGCGGAGCCGAGGGAGTAGAAGACCATGTAGCCGCCGATGACGCTGCTGGTGCGTTCCGGATGCGCGGTGGTGAGCAGGTGCTGGTTGCTCACATGCACGACCTGGACCGCGAAGTCGAGCACCACGATGCCGATGACGAGCAGCCACAGGGACCAGGACAACTGCGCGGTCGCGGCCCAGGAGACGATGAGCAGAGCCAGCGCGAGGCCGCTGATCGGGATCGCCCGTCCTGCGTCCGCCCACCGTCCCGCACGTGCCGCGCCCAGTGCGCCGGCGAGTCCGGCGATGCCGAACAGTCCGATCTGGCTTTCGCTCAGATGCCACGGTGCGTTCGCCAGCGGCAGGGACAGGCCACTCCACAGGGTGCCAAACGATGCGAACAGGAAGAACGCGATGAGACCGCGCGTCAGGAAGAGACGCTGCCCGAACAGCCCGCCGAGCGAGACGACGGCCTGCCGGTAGCCCGCAGGCCGGCGAGAGCTGTCTTCGGGCGGCAGCGCGCGCAGGACAAGAGCGGCGAGGGCGAGCGCGAGCACGCCGAGCACGGCGTACATGCTTCGCCAGCCCCACATCTGCGCGAGCACGCCGGTGACGACCCGCGCGCCCAGGATGCCCACCACCACGCCCGAGGTCACGACACCGATATTGCGTCCGCGCTCGGCGGGCGGTGAGACCGACGCGGCGTAGGCCACCGTGGTCTGCACCACGACCGCGAACATCCCGGCCAGCGCGAGCCCGGCGAAGGCCGTCCACGCGGCCGAAGCCGCAGCCGTCAGGAACAGGCCTGCCGCGGTGATGGCCAGGTGCACCGCGATGAGCCGGCGCCTGTTGGCGACCACGTCGCCGAGCGGCACCAGCAGCACCAGACCGGCCAGGTAGCCGAACTGGCCGGTCGAGACGATCCACCCCGCGTGCTGTGTCGACACCCCGAGGCTGTCTCCCATGGGCGGCAGCACTGTTTGCGCAGCGTAGATGCTCGCTACCGCGACACCGCACACGGTCGCGAGGAGTAACCGTCGCCAGACGTCCATCGCACTCCTAACGAGATGAGTAGCAAAGTGAAACTAATTCGACCGTAGGGCATGATGGTCTCAATCCGCAACTCATCGGGAGGTGTCATGCCGCGCCCCTCCACGGGCACTCCGAGCCCTGCCTGGACCGATCCCGACTGCCCGGTAGCCCGCGCGCTCGACCTCGTCGGTGACCGGTGGAGCCTCCTGGTCATCCGGGACGCGATGGACGGGGCACGGTCCTTCACCGAGTTCCAGCGACGGACCGGCATCGCCCGCAACATCCTCACCGACCGCCTGCGCAAGCTCACCGCCGACGGAGTCCTGACCCAGCAGACCGCGCCCTCGGGCCGCCGCCTGCAGTACGTACTCACCGACGCCGGCCGCGACCTCTTCCCCGTCCTCCTCACCCTGCGCCAGTGGGGAGAGCGCCACGCCTTCGAACCCGGCGAGCCACACTCCACGCTGGTCGACCAGCACGGCGCCCGCGTGCCGGACATCAAGCCGACCGGCGCCAACGGTGCCCTCATCGACGCCGACACCACTCACGTGCAAAAGACCGGCAGCGAACGACACCGGTGAGGTGACGGCCGACGAGACGGTCAGCGTCTGTGCCCGGCCACGCACAGCGACGCGGTGTGCCCGGCCGGTTCACGGGCGGCCCCCGCAGGCCAGACGACCTCCACGGCGATACCCCGGGCACGGGCGTACGCGACCATGTGGGCGGTGGCATCCTGCCCGCTGGACGGTGAACCGTCCCAGACGGCCAGCAGCCGGCTGCATCCGCTGACCAGCCGTTCGTCCGCGCTCACACAGGCGTCCCGGTCCAGCGGGTCGAAGGGAAGCATCCGTATCTGCTCGGCCAGGGCCAGCAACTCCCGGTGCGCCTGCCGGTCGTGGAAGGGAGCGTCGGCGAAGGCATCGCCCCGTTCCGGGAGCAGGACCACCAGGCGCTGCCCCACCTCGTGCACCACCCGCCCGAACACCAAGGGCAGTCCGGCGCCGGGGCGTACCAGTACCGTCGCGTCGGGCGGCAGGCCCTGCATGCGCTCCCGGAGTTCGGCCTGCACCAGATCCCATGTGGTCGAGGTCAAGTCGGCATGTCCTACTGCCGTGATCATCCGATCGCTCGCTTTCTCACCATGTGGTGCGCTCCGCTCGTATCCGTCCTGTCCACGCCTGTTCAGCGGGCACGACCCGCGCGCGTCAGCTCCGCGAGCAGCAGGTCCAGGCCCATCGGCCCCAGGTTCAGCGCGTGGTGGTGGAACCGCTTGAGGTCGAAGGCGGCGCCGTCGCGACGGCGGGCCGCCTCCCGCGCCTCCAGCCACACCTTCTCTCCCAGCTTGTAGGCGAGGGCCTGTCCCGGGCGTCCCAGATACCGGTCGATCTCGAACTCGACGAACCCTGATGGACCGAGCCCGCAGTGTTCCGTGAGAAACGCGCGGCCCAGCTGCGGCGTCCACCGCTCTCCCTCGTGGAACCCGGTGCCCGCGGGGATGGGGAGCCGCAGGTGCAGCCCGATGTCCAGGACGACCCGTGCGGCGCGCATCTGCTGCCCGCCGGCCAGCATCCCCAGCCTGTACGCCGGGTCAGCGAAGTATCCCAGCTCGTCCATCAGCCGCTCGGCGTACAGGCCCCACCCTTCGCAGTGCCCCTGGTGCAGCTCGCACGACAGCCGCTGGAACCGGTTGAGGGTGGCGACGCTGAGGGTCGTCACGCCCAGCTGCAGGTGATGGCCCGGGACACCTTCGTGGAACATCGTGCTCGGAACCGTCCACGTCGGGATCGGCGCGTCCGGGTCGGTCAGTGGCCACCAGACCGTCCCGGGACGCGACAGGTCCTCGCTGGGCGCTAGATAGCAAGCGGGCCCGTCGGTGGGGGCGATCCGGCAGTCGATCCGCCGCAGCGGCTCGGGGATCGCGAAGTGCGTCCCGCCGAGGTCAGCGATGGCGCGGTCAGCGAGCTCCTGGATCCAGTCGCGGAACGCCGCTGTCCCCGTCACCTGGTACCGCGGGTTGCTGTCCAGCGCCGCCAGTACTGCGGGCACCGGCTCGCCGGGCGCGATCTGCGCCGCCGCCTCAGCCATTTCCCGCCGCACACGGGACAGTTCGTCCCAGCCCCACGTGTAGGTCTCCTCCAGGTCCAGGCGGGTGCCGAGAAACTCGCGCACCCCCAGCTGGTAGCGGTCCCCGCCCAGCGCGTCCAGCTCCGGTGCATCCGCAGCAAGCTCCTCCGACAGGTAGGCCGCGAACCTGGTCAATGCCTCGTTCGCGGCCGCCGCAGCCTCATCCAGAACACCGCGCAGCACGCCGTGGTTGTGCCCGGCGGGCAATCCCGCCAGGTACCGCCGCATGTCCCGGCACTCCCGAGCATTACGGGCCACTTGACGGTACGGCGCGACCTGGCCGGCGCGCCGCGCGGCCTCCAGGCTCTCGTGCAGCCCGGCCAGCGTTCCCGGGACGGCCCGCAGCCGCGCCAGCAACGCGTCCCACGCGGTGTCGCTGCCCTGGTCCAGCAGGCCCACCGCTTGCCGCACCCGCTGTATCGGTCCGTCCATGGTGTCCAGCAGCGTGCCGTACGCGTCGGCGTCAGCCAGCGCCACTTCCGTGGCGAGTCGCTCACGCAGCACTGCCGCTGCGACTCGCTCCGCGTCCCCTGCGACCGGCGTGTCGTCGACCGCCTTCAGCGTGCGACGCGCCAACTCGGTGCGCGCGTGTGCGGCCTGGGGGCCGAAGTCGGTCAGCCGCTCCTCCTGCCCGGCGATGCCCATCGCTGCGGCCAGGCACGGATCTAGCATGGCCAACTCGTCTACGTACCGATCCGCGAGATCATTCAGGGCGGTCATCAATCGGCCCAGCTCACCGACGGGAGCCGGGTGGGGATCCCGGACTCGGCCAGCCGCTTGCCGTACAGGCCGACGGCCAGACCGGCGACGATCAGTGCTCCGGCCGCCCCGTCCTTGATGCCCAGGCCCGCGACGCCCCACAACCCGCCGCCGAACACCAGCGCTTGGCGGCGCTTCAGGGAGAACACCGCAGGCAGCGCGCTGAGCGCGGGCCTGGTCCCGGACAGGATCAGCGAGGCGCCGCTCTTGAACCCGACTTTGATGACCGAGAGGTTGAAACCCCAGATCTCGGTGACGGCCGCCGCGAGCAAGATGTGCTGTTTCTTCATGCCAAGACCTGTTCCGGAGTCGTGGGGACGGCCGGGCGGGTACGGACCAGGAGGGAGCCGAACAGGTCGACGATCCACTCCCGGGTGTCCTCGGGGCTGTCGCTCGCGACGATCCCGGCGAGGACCGTCTCTCCGGCCTGGTAAGTGATGTGGTCAGGCAGCGGCGCGCCGGACGGTAGTTCGTTCCAGGCAACCACGCGCGGGCTGGTCCGGAACGCCACGGCCCTGTCGAGCCCCTGGAACTCCCGCCCGGCCAGGTGGTGGCCGGGGTGAACGAACCAGCCGTACCAGCGGCGCTCGGCGGGCGGCTTGGGGAGGGTCCCGGCGACGGGCTCGCCGAGCAGAACGCGTAGCTCGTACGACGGCAGGTGAACACCGGTGGCCAGCTCGACGGTCGCCACCACGTCGGCGCCCCCGACCCGGTTGCCGACCTCGAGGAAGACCAGCTCCCCTTCGTGGACGATCGCCTCGAGATGGAAGCTGCCGTCCTCGATCCGCACGGCGGCCAAGGCGCGCGACACCCAGTCGCGCGTCTCCTCCGAGAACCTGATCTGGAACGATCCCATTGGCAGGCCTTGCGCGTACTGCAGGCAGGTGCCCACGTACTCGCTCGCGCTGAGGATCAGGACCTCGCCGCCCTGCACCAGGCCGTCGAAGTGCCTGATCGGCCCGGAGACGAACCACTCGGCCTCGAAGTCCTCCAGGTCGCTCCCGGCGTCGAGCCGGGCGACGCCGGTACGGCCCTCGGTGATCGCCGCAACGGCCTGCCGCGGGGTGTCGAATACGAGCACGTCCTCACTGGACGCGCCGCGATGCGGCTTGAGGACGGTCCGGCCGTACCAGGGCACCCGGCCGTCCAACTCGAGGAAGCGGGGCAACGGGAGGAAGCGCGGCACTCGGAGTCCGGCCTTCTCGGCCGCTTGCTTCATCAGGACCTTGTCGCGGGCGAGCGCGACCTGATCCACCGGCGCGCCCGGGGCGCCCAGGTGCTCACGCAGCCGGGCGGCGTCGAGGAGCTCGTACTCCGACATCGAGATGATCCGGTCGAAGTTGCGGGGCCGCTCCGCCAGCCAGTCCCGGGCTTCCTCGAAGGCCGAGCGCACGCCCGGACGACTCACCCGCTCGCAGCGCAGGTCGGGCGGTAGGGTGGCCAGCGCCCGGTCGGTTCCCAAATAGGTGACCTCATGCCGGTCATGGGAGATCCCTCGATGGTATTCGATCTTGAAGTAGGGCACGCGGTGCAGAATGAGGATCTTCATCGGGCCTTCCTGACGAGAGCGGGCATGGTGAGGGCGCGGTCCAAGGCGTCCGACCAGGCCTCGCGTAGCGCGTGGACGACGATCCGGATGTCGGCGCGGTCGTGGCGCAGGACGACGCAGCCCTGTGCCGCGAAGTCCGCGTTGTCGCGGGCGACGGCATGCAGGTCGCGGCGCTCGGACGACAGCCAGGAGAACTGCGTGACGGTCAGCTCTCCGTCGGCCAAGCCGAACCGTTCGGCGGTGGCCTGGACGGCGTCCGCGAACGGGTCCGCGCCGACCGCGATGTCGTCCGGGGAGAATGAGCGGTCGCTGCCGACGCCGAGCATCACCGTCGCCGCCGAGCAGCCGGGTACCAGCCGCCCCGTGTCGGCGGCCGTGCCGAAGGCCGTGTCGACCCAGCGGTGGTGCAGGTCGATCCCGTAGACCCATCGGGCCAGCGACCAGATCTTCATCCCGGCCGGTCGCCGGTTGGGTTCCACGATCGCGGCGCGCAGCCCGTCGTCGCTCAGCTTGATCTCGTTGTGGAACGGTCCGTCGCACTGGCCAACCAGCCAGTTCGCCTGCGATCCCGCCCGCTCCAGCGTCACGCGCTCGTGCTCGTCCACCGCAGCAGGCAGCACCTGCGCGATCTCGACGGGATACCGGCCGCGCGCGCTGATCTTCTCGGTGAGGAACGTCAGCGAGCCCAGCCCGTCGAAGGAGTACTCGCGCCGGTACGGGATGAGCTCCTCGCAGATGACCCCGCCCTCCAGATAGGGGAGGACCTCGGCGAACGCCGCGGTCAGATCGTCGCCGGGACCGACCACGACGACGCCCCGGTTGTTGCCCTCCGCCGCGGGCTTGACGACGAAGCCCTCGGGATGACAACGCGCGAAATCCTTCAGCTGGTCGAGCGAGAGGACCTCGGCGAAAGCGGGCACCATGATCCGTTGCGCTGCCAGCAGGTCGGCCACGCGCGCCTCGCCGAGCCGGTAGCGGTACTTGGAGAACGCACCCTCGGCCAGTTGTGGCGAGTCGATCGGGACGCCCAGCCGCTCGAGGAGCTCGGCCCCGCTGCGCACGGCATTGTCAGAGAAGACGATGCCCGCCCTGATCCGCTCGCGCCGGTTGCCGAGCAGCTTCTCGCCCATCTCGGTGAAGTCGTCACGCAGCGGATCGAGGTCGATTACCTCGTCGGCAATGGAGTGGTCGGCCCTGGTGGGATTAGCGCGGATCAGGACCACCGTGGCGCCGTGGCGTTCGCGCGCGTGGTCCCGCAGGTGTCGGACTTCGTCGATCCGGCTCAGGTTGTAGTCGACGATGAGGAGGATCGGCCCGGTCATCCGCGCTCCGTCTCGTACGCGATCTCGATCGCGCGCTCGGAGGCGGGCAACAGCTCGGGGAGAGCCGTATCCCGGTCGGCTCGGTCCATGCGCCAAAGCACTTGGCCAAGGAACACCTCGCGCGAGGACGACTCCACGACGTCGCCGGGCTTGAGAAGGACGTGTGACACGATTGGCTGGAGCGGGAGATCGTCGTTCAGCCCCACCTCACGGATCGTGCCGGGGTCGGCGTAAAAGACGCGGAAGAACGTCGCGTTCCCGCTCTGCGTGCTGCCGTCCATCGCGAACGACAGGCTCTTCAGCGCCTTCAGGAATCCGGCCGGCTGGCGGGCGGTGAGCAGGGAGTCCAACCAGAGGTCGAGCAGGCTGGGACCGCCGGTCAACGCCGCCACGCTGGGCGAGATCAGGCTGCCGCCAACGCGCGGGTTGACCTCGATCAGGTCCCAGCCGGACGGGGCGTGACGCGCCTCGACGTGGAAACAGCCCCAGCCGAGGCCGAGGATGTCCAGCACGCTTGCCACCCAGCAGATCCCGGCGGCGATTTCTTCCTGCGACAAGCTCGTGGGCGGGCTGACGACGGCGTTCTCGAGCACGGTGCCCGCCGCCTCCGTCACCTCGCGCTTCTCGTGCACGGCCACCACATGCGGCTCATGGTCAACGATGATCACCTCAAAGCTGAACTCCCGCCCGGGCACGTAGTCCTCGACGAGAAACTTCACCCCGAAGTCCACTTCATGCCCCGCGTTCGCATCCGGGTTCGCGCCGTTGTTTGCGGCCATGTCCGAGTGTTGGTGCCCGCTCGGGCCCGCAGGGTCGCTGGGACCCGGGTTGGTAGTGAAGACGCTGGCGTAAACCGTGTCGGAGTGGGCCTCGGCGGTGATGCGTTCCAGGTCGGCCCAGGTCGTGTCGGGTGTAAGGGGGAACGTTCCGAACGAGGCGATGCCATTGACTGGCTTCACGAAGTAGCGGCAACCCTCGCGTTGGCGTTCGGCGAGCGTCTCGGGGGTGAGCGCGGACGCCCGGCCCCGGCTGAGACCGGCGTCGGCGAGGCGGTTCCGCAGCGTCAGCTTGTCGCGTAGTTCCAGGATCTGCTTCTCGTCCAGGTCCGGCACCCCAAGGCGGGCGTTGGCCAGTGCCATCAGGTGCCGGTAGCCCTCCCAGACGGTGAGGCAGCACAGCACCGAGGCGCCCATGGCCTCCAGATGGTCGAGGTAGTCCTCGACGTTGCGTGGGGTCAGCACGTGCTCGGCGGTCACCCGGACGTCGTCGGCGAGGTCCGCAAGCGCCCCGGGCCTGGATCCCTGGTGCAGCGGCTCCGGCAGCGAGCTGAGCACGTAGATCTTCAGCCCCCGCGCCGTGACCGTGCCGGCGAGGTCTTCCATGAACGAGAACCCGACATGGCTGAGCAGCAGCACTCCCCTGGCGTTTTCCATGCTCAATCCGGCCTCCTCACCGGTGGACGGGGGCGCGGCGCGGTCGCGCCGCGCCCCCGTCGAGGACAGGGCTCAGGCCGGCTGCTTCTCGGCCTTCGCGATGGTGTCCAGGTAGAGCTCCTCGAAGTACTGCGCCAGGATCGTCTGGTGCTCGCGGAGGTACCGTTTGAACGCGGCGACGTCGTCCTCGCTGTGAAGCAGGTGTCGGACGGCCGCCCACACCTCGCCGGGATGGTCGTCGTTGATGTCGGTGTGCGAGTGGTTGATCTGGCCGCCGATGTTGCCCTCGCCGACCGAGTCCTTCAGCGCCTCCAGCTTCTTGGGCTCCAGCTTCACGTTCACGTACTCGACCAGGTAGGAGTACGCCACCACACCGAGCGGGCCCTCGTGATCCAGGAGGTAGGAGAAGTAGCCGGTCAGCAGCTTGGTCGACAGGTAGGGCTCGGTTGCCAGGAACTGCTCGCGCGACACGCCCACCCTCTCCAGGTCGGCGATGAACAGTTCGTCGTGGAGCATCTCCTCCTGCTCGTAGTTGGCCCAGACCTGCGCCGCCTCGGGGCTGCGCTTGGCAACCTCCACCAGCGCCTTGGCCTCGGCCACCCGCAGCAACCGGATACGCCAGGCGGTCTCGATCAGGTGCCGCTTGTAGTACTCGGAGTCGACGTTCTTGCCCTCGAGGTGCGCGGCCTCGGGGACATTGGCGTACCACTCGACGACCTGCTGGTCGAGCTGCTTGTCGATCTCGGCGCGCAGCTCCGCTGAGGCGGCCGCGTTGAGGAACGGGGTGCGGTCCCCGTAGCCGACGTTGGTCACGCGGTTCGGCATGATGTCACCCTTCTCGTGGACGTTCGGACGTTCGGACGTTCGGTGCGAACGGTTCAGGTGTCGTCGGCGACGCGGACGGTCGCGTCGCCCCGCAGCCGGCACTGGCAGGCCAGACGGTGGTCGCCGCCGGTCCGGCCGAGGTCTTCCAGGAAGTCGAGCTCGTCGTGGTCGGGGTCGCCCAGGGAGTCGAAGCCCTCCAGCACCTCGATGACGCACGCGCCGCACGATCCGGAACGGCATCCGAATGGGATCAGCCGTTGCCGGATCTCGTACTCGACTTCGGTGAGAGGAGATCCCGCAGGCAACAGGACCTCGGTTCCGGTCGGAAGGATGGTCAGTTTTTTCAGGGTCATGACAGCGGAGTGGCGTCGCGGTCAGTGGAGTGCCCCGGCGCGAGACGGGAGCCGGGACGCAGCTCGACCGCCGCGTGATTCGCTGCGGTCGCCGCCTCGCCGAAGCCGACCGAGATGAGCGGCACGCGACCCTCGTAGGTACAGATGTCACCGACCGCATAAACCTTCGGCAAATTCGTCCGCATCCCTCTGTCGACTGTGATCTGTCGGTTCTCCATCTGGAGCCCCCAGTCGGCGATCGGGCCCAGGCTGGTGATGAATCCCAGTGCCGTGACAAGGGCCTGGGCAGGCAACATCACTTCTTCTTCGCCGATCCGGACACACACTTCTTCCAAACCCTTTACGCCCTTACAGGCCGTCACCTGCGCATCGGTCAGCACGCGAATGTCAGCCGCATACATCTGCTTCACGCTGTACTCGTGGGCACGGAAGGCTGAGCGCCGGTGAACGACGGTGACGGACCGGGCGATTGACGCGAGGGCGAGAGCCCAGTCGACTGCGCTGTCGCCGCCGCCCACGATCACCACGTCGCGGTCCCGGTGCTCGTCCAGGCGCGGCACATGGTGGGCCACGCCACGCCCCTCATAGGGCCGTAGGCAGGGCAGCGCGCGCGGGACCGAACGGCCGAGTCCGGCCGCGATCACGACAACTCCGGCACGCACCCGCCCGCCGTCCTGCAGTCCGATCGCCCAGCCCGCCCCGTCATCCGGCGTCAGTGAAGCCGCTGTCCGGCCGAGCAGGTAGTGCGGGTTGAACGGCGCGACCTGGGCGGTCAGGTTGTCAACCAGTTCCCGGCCTCGCACGGCCACGTGACCGCCGACGTCATAAATCTTTTTCTCCGGGTACAGGGCCGCCATCTGGCCGCCCGGCTCCGGTAGCGCGTCGACTATCGCGCTGGAAAGCCCTCGGAATCCCGCGCAGTAGGCGGCGTACAGGCCGGCCGGACCCGCTCCGACGACGGCCACATCCGCGCTCGCCTCCGCGCCGACTACGGTCGCCTCCACTCGAGCCCCTGCTTGATTCATCCTGAACTCCAGGCCCTTCTAACGTTCGGTCGAAAAAGCTCGGCTACCTCAATCTCGCGGCCAGACCCAGTTGATTCCCCGGGGAGCCTTTATTCATGTCGTTCGGCATTTCCCTGCAGTGTCCCTGATTGGTCAAGGGAACATACCGCCGAGTGCGATTTCATCATTCAAGGCTCTGATCATGTCGTCAAGAAAGAGGAACCGGAACTCCGTCCGTCCGATATGCGGGTGAAGGCTGTTTTCGGAACCGAGCCAGATCAAGGCGGGTCCTTACCGTCGCCGAGGACGCGTCCCCACCACTGCTCTGAATGTCCCGATCCCTGTGCGCTCCGCTGCCCGACCGTATCGCCGATGACCTGATCCTCCAGGGTGTTCGCGAACTGCTGCCATTCCCGATCGACACCCCCGCACTGGTGGCGACCTCGCTGAGCGTTGCGCCGGGGTGCTCGGCGAGGAACGCACGTGCCGCCTCCCGGCGCCGCGCCGCATCAAGCGGACGGGAGCAGCCGTCCGCTCCGACCCGCACCTCCGAGTGAGGAACTTCCTCAGTCGAAGCACGACGGACAGCGCCCACGGTCTTGGGTGAAAGTCCGGTGATCCGCGCGATCGTACGGTCTGACAGATCCGGATGCGAGGCCAGGATCCGCTCGGCCGCGGCCTTTCTGTCCTTGAGCGTCAGTGGCAGACCATGGGAGACGTTGGCCGCCACGGAGTGAATGAAGACCTCGCTGACCGGCCCGTCCAGATACCGGACCGGAATGACACCGGGGCCACAAGCCACAGGACGTGGTGCAGATCTTCCGCTACAATCGGGCCATTGCCAGCAGCACGCCGTACTCAGTTCCGCATGTGCGTTTGTCGGCCGGAATCGTCAATTTCTCTGAGAACGTCGATATGGTGCTGAAGGTCATACGGTCACTGGCTTGATAATCCGTGATCGATATCGCGGCGCTTGAGATGCCGATCGAACTGCTCCAGCAGACAGAAGGTGCAGGCGTGCCGGTTCGCCACCCCGTCCTCGTGGGCAGGGTGGCGGCACACCCGGCGCTTCCGCAGGCCGTTCACCCTGGCCAGACCGATCATCTGCCCAGGGATCAGCGGTGCGACAAGACTGTTGCGGCAGGCAAGTACCTCCGGCAGCGCCTTCACCGCCGCCACGACCGCCATGCCCTCAGCCTCTGTGCTGCACCCGGTCACGTTCGGACGCGGCTACCGTCGAAACCTACTGGCTCGGGCTTTTCCCCTCAGGCCTGCATGGGGCGAGAACCTCACGAGGCGGGACCAGCCGCCGCTCCCCAAGCGGCGCCGACTCGGAGGCCTGCTCTGCCGGGAGGAAGGGAAACCCTGCGGCCTCGACAGGGGCGCACAACGACACCTCGCCAGAAAAGCAGACGGTGTTGTCCTGCTCTACGGTGACCCGGAGGCGGTCGCGGGTCTCTCCGGGGTAGACCTGGATCCAGCACGGTGCGTCCAACTCGACGTAGCGGTGGAACGCCGTCTCCATGCCCACGGCGACTGCGGGGAGGGGCGCGCGAACAGCCTGGGCTGCTTGGCGTGCGGCTTCCAGGAGAAGCATGCCGGGAACGTGGTCGACTGGGTGGTCGAACAGCGAGGGGTGCTCGGTGTCGACTCGCAGCTGCCAGCGGTCGCTGCGCCCGGTGGAGGCCAGGACAACGTCTTCAGGCAACCGGCGGCCCACCAAGTGGGGGAGGATTCCCTCCGCGGGTGGACGGGCTGCGGCGAGGGCGCTGTGCACTTCGCCGTAAGCCCCGCGCAGCCGACGGTAGATGGCAGGAGAATGGCTGGTGAAGTGGGATTCAGCAGTGCCCAGATGCTGCCCGTCACGCTCGGCGCGTAACTGCAGGGTCATCGCCGCGAGGTTCCCGCGGCGGCGTTCTATGCCTGTGCAGGAGAGATGAAGTACCAGCTCGGCCGGCTCAGCACTGTTGCGCAGGTTCTCGAGTGCCAGGGAGTAGCTGAAGTGTTCCCAGATCAGGTGATGTCCGAAGGGGACGTCGTAGGCGACGTGTGAGAGCAGGGGGATAGCCTGCCGGGCGGTCTCCGCGAACAGCATGGGGTCGTGCAGCTGGTGGGCTGGGCGGTAGAAGGCGTGGGTGCGCGGCCACTGGGCCGTCACGGTGTACTCATCGGCGGAGCGTCTGTGCCAGCTGGTGAGCAGCACCTCAGAGTGGGCGGCTTTGTGAACGTACTTGCGTGGCACGGCAGTTGCCGGTATTGCGAGTGGGCTGGCAGTGTGCATAGTCGTCCCCTGTCCCTTGTGAACTGACGTACGACAGTGGTTCATGCGATAACATAAAATACATTCTTTTTAATCGAAGGTGATCGGATGCACGTGTGGCGGATCTAAAGCAGGAGCGTGCCGTGCGCACGCGCAACTTGATCATGAGGGCTGCAGCGGAACTGTTCGACGAGGAGGGCTACGAAGGCGCGAGCGTCAGCCGCATCGTCAAACGCGCTGGCGTCACACTGGGCGCCATGTACTTCCACTTCGACTCGAAACAGGACCTGGCCCGCGAAGTGATGAACGCCCAGCCCTACGTGATAGAGCCCCTGTTGAAGTCGAGCGGCCTGCAGCGCCTCGTGGACATCACCCTGGTCTGGGCCCACCGACTGCAGACCGACCCGATGCTGCGCGCCGGTGTCCGACTCGCCGTCGAGCAGGACCGCTTCGGCATGCACGACAGCACCTCATTCGAGGGCTGGAAGGACATCATGGTCAGCCACCTCGAAGTGGCCCGCGCCGAAGGCAACCTCCGCGAAGGCGTCTCGACCGAGGAAGTCGCCCAGTTCGTCGTCGGCGCCTGTACCGGCATGCAGCTCTACTCACAACTCGTCACCGGTCGGGAGGACCTGATGGAGCGCACTTGCGCCATGTGGCGGCTGTTGCTGCCGGCGCTCGTAACCCCCGACGCCGACCACGCCATCGTCGTCGACCCCGACTTCGGAAAGGCCTCATGAGCTCCTCCTGCCCGGTGCCACAGGAAAGCCCAGAGCCACCCCGCCGCATCGCCATTGCCGGGGCCACCGGAACAGTCGGCCGGCTCACCGCAACACCACTCGCCGCCATCGGAATACACGGCCTGGCCCTTCTGACCAGAGACCTGGGAAGGGCCGCCGCCGAGGGGCTTCCCCGACAGCTCATCGGCGCAGACTCTGCCTCCTTCCCCATTCTCCGGCGCGCCCTGCGCGGCGTCGACGCCCTCATGCTCATCACCGACCACCCCCTGCGCCCCGAGCACGACATAGACCTGCTGGACGCCGCCGCCGCGGTTGGCACTCCGCATGTGGTCAAACTCTCCGCCCAGGCCGTGACCGATCCGGACGCTGACGACATCATCACCCGCCGGCAACGTGAGAACGAACGGCGGCCAAGCCAGCGGCCTTCCCTGGACTGTGCTGCACCCCCGCTCCTTCATGACGCACGGCCTGGCGTGGAGAGACAGCACCGCCAAGCACGGTATTGTGCGCGGTGTCCACAGAGACTCCCTCAACGCCTGCGTCGACCCGGCCGACATTGCCGATGCCGCCGTCCAGGCACTGACCGGCACCGGCCACAACCAGCGCACCTACGCTCTCACCGGGCCACGTGCGATCTCCGCCCGGGACAGGACCTCCATCCTTGCCGACGTCCTGTACCGGCCGCTGGTCTTCGAGGAGATCTCCCTGGACCAGGCCCGCCAAGAACGGCGCCACCGCCTGCCGGAATGCCTGGTGGATGCCCTTGCTCTCAGCGCCGAGCGGCAGAACAGTGGGGCCAAGGCTGCCGTGACCTCCGGTGTGCAGGAAGCGACTGGCCACGCTCCCCGGCCCCTCCGCACCTGGGCAGCTGATCAGGCGTCATCTTTCACTGCGTCTACGCATAAGCGTCCCCTTCACCCATCGATTGGATCCTGACGCCGTGGCCTCGACCACTCCTCTGCTCCACGGCAAGACCGTCATGATCACCGGTGCGTCCAGCGGAATCGGCGCCGCTGCTGCCCGCGCCTTCGCCGCCGAAGGCGCTGCCGTGGTCCTCATGGCCAGACGTGAGCACAAGCTCGAACACCACGCCCGGCTCATCCGGGAGAGCGGCGGCGAAGCACTCTGCGTGGCGGGAGACGTCACCGACAGCAGTGATGTCCAGCGCGCCGTTGACCAGGCTCGGGACGCCTACGGCAGGCTCGACGCGGCCTTCAACAACGCCGGCTGGGCCTCTTCCGGCACCCCTCTGCACAAGACGGAGGACACCGACTACGACCGCATTATGGATGTCAACGTCCGTGGCGTCTGGAACTGTCTCCGCGCCCAGATAAGGGCGATGCTCGAGACCAAGACCCGCGGCGCCATCGTGAACACCTCCAGCGTCGCGGGCCTGCGCGCCACCGGCACAGCCGCTCCCTACATCGCGGCAAAGCACGCAGTGCTGGGTCTCACCCGGGCCGCCGCAGACGAGTACGGGCCAAGCGGCATCCGCGTCAACGCCCTGGTGGTGGGAAGTACGCACACCGAGCTGATGGACGAGGTCCTCACCCAGACGCCCTCTTTATACGAGCCGTTCACCAGCCGCGCCATCCAGCGCCGCCTAGCCGACCCCTCCGAGATAGCCCAGGCCGCGCTGTGGCTGTGCTCCGACCGGTCTTCGTTCACCACCGGAGCCGCCGTCCCGGTGGACGGAGGCTGGACGGCACGGTGACCGAAGTCCGCCCACCGCCTCAGCGGGGGCTTCCTCCCGGCAGCAGGGCGGGAGAGCAAGACGCAGCAACCGAGCCAAGCACCAGACACCATAACTGGGAAAGCACTTCGAGGTCTTCGCACATCGAGCCCGATGTGTACACCGATGGGCTGTCGAGCCTGGCCAGCATGCACACCACCAGTGAGCACAACACACCTGCTGAGCAGTTTTCGCCCAGATCTCCCCTCGCGTGCGCCTTGTCAGCAAGCCGTTTGATGTCGCTGAGCCAGAGTTGATGCCAAGAATAATCCGTGCAGGCGGCTTCACGGCTGAGCCGGGAAGCCGCCTGCACGGTGGTGTCGGCGCGCAGCAGCCGCGACACTTCATGAGTGATGTCGATGACATTCTGCAGCGGCAGCTGCGAGCGCCCCAGAGCACGGTCGATGGCCGCGCGCGTGGAAGCCGCACCGTCCTCGTATACGCCGTGGGCCAGCTCGGGTTTGGTCGGAAAATGGAAGGTCAGCGCCCCCAGAGTCACCCCGGCCTGCGAGGCGACGCGCGCCAGCGACGTGCCTGTGTAGCCGTGATTGGCAAGCTCCACCGCAGCCGCGAGCAGTACCCGGCGTCGTGTGAGCGCGGCTCGTGTCTGCGCCACGATATTGACCCCTCTGTCATGAGTCGACTGGATGTCTCCCTTGGCTGGTGTGGGGTGAGTCCGCCATGGCGGACTCACCCCACACCAGCGTCATATGGAGGTGTCGGAGGCCAGCTCGATGCCCCGCCTCAGGCACGACTGAACGACTTCTCAAACGATCAACGTGACGGCCTCCAACGGGCATCCGGCGCCCTGGGCGACGGATGCGGTGACGTTCTTGACGGTCCGGGCCAGGTCCTGCACGGCGCTGCGGCCGCACCAGTCGATTTGAACAACGACATTCCCCCACGAGTTGAGGATGTGTGTCCCATCTTATAGAACATAAAGAGCGCTATTTTTGTTAGAGTGAGTTCCGTGCCCGAACCATGCCTCGCCGCGGCCTAGCCGGCGGCGAGTGACTGTCATGCTCATGATCAGGCGGAAAGGGCGGTGGAGGAATTGAGTGAGTTAGAGGCAACGGCTGGTGATGTCGCAGCCGTGACGGACGGCGAATGTGGGGATGTCCACTTGGTGCCGGTGGTCTCCTTGGTGGCCGCGGATTCGCCCCGTCTGGGCGGGTTGAGCCGGGAACATGCCGAGGTGCTGGCACAGCGTGAGATCGAGCCGATCCTGGTGCATCGGGATACCTTGCGCGTGGTCGACGGGATGCATCGCCTCCAGGCCTCCAGGCTCCGGGGGGAGAAGGTCATTCCGGTCCGGTATCTGGACGGGCCGGTCAGCGAGGTCTTCATTCACTCCGTGGCGGCCAACGTCTCCCATGGTCTGCCACTGACGCTCAAGGACAGAAAGGCCGCGGCCGAGCGGATCCTGGCCTCGCATCCGGATCTGTCAGACCGTACGATCGCGCGTATCACCGGACTTTCACCCAAGACCGTGGGCGCTGTCCGTCGTGCTTCGACTGAGGAAGTTCCTCACTCTGAGGTACGGGTCGGAGCGGACGGCCGCTCCCGTCCGCTTGATGCGGCGCGGCGCCGGGAGGCGGCACGTGCGTTCCTCGCCGAGCACCCCGGCGCAACGCTCAGCGAGGTCGCCGCCAGCGCGGGGGTGTCGATCAGCACCGCGTGCGAGATCCGGCAGCGGATACGGCGCGACGAACGGGGTCCCCTGCCGCCGCGCCCGGGTGTCGCGCGCAAGGTCAGGGACTGGAACCGGGCGGGCAACGCCGGGGCTCCGATGGATGACCAGCGAGAGCAGCACATCAAGACCCTGGCGAAGGATCCATCGCTCAGGTTCACCGAATCCGGGCGCGCGCTGCTGCGCTGGCTGAACAGGCGCGCACCGGATCTTGAGGCTGGGCAACAGCTGATGGCCGCAGTGCCGGTGCACTGCGCCGTCACGGTCGCGGGCCTGGCCAACTCCTACGCTCGGGAATGGCAGCGGTTCGCCAGCGCCCTGGGCCAAGCCGTCGGCGACGCGGTCGAGCAGTAGAGCGTACAAGGGATCGGGACGTTCAGGGTAGTGGCGAGGATGCGCCTTCCTTCCAGTCGGACGTCGGCAAGACCGCTCATCGCGGCCATGGGCTCACCCCGGACGGGAAGAAAGTCTTCTACAGACAGCTGCCCAACAGCGAGCCGAAACTGCGGGCCGGCTTCAGCCGCACCGACCGGCTCCAGCCCCGCGTCCAAGCGTTCCACCTGATAAGACTGGAGGTCGCCCTGAGTGGTTCCGGCATCTGGCTCACGCGCTGCGGAGGGGTCCGGAGAACGGGCGGCCGGGCCGTGGTCGAAGCGCAAAAGGAGGGCCCCGGCTGTGCCGAGCCCTCCTCGCGTGGTTGTGCTCTTCCGGCGTGTCGACCGCCCGAGGCCCGGCCTCACGCAGATCACCCCCTCCGGGTGACGGGAAGGAACGCACAGGATAATCACGGTTATTCGGCAACTTCCGGACATGGAGGCAACCGACATGTCTGTGGAGCGGACAGAATCGCCGCCGCGTGCGGCAGGGGTCGACCCTGGTGGCGGCGTGACCAGCGCACTGCGGCCTACGACGGAGCACTTCGGATCTCGCTGGTCGCAGTCGCTTCCGGCAGGCCGCCGCCCGCTCCGCGGTCGGCGTGGCCCAGGGCACGACGAAGCAAGCGGTGCCTCCGGCGGTCGGTTGCCCGGGACTGGTGTGCTGCCCGCCGCCCGTCGCCATGGACAAACCCGTTTCTCATACCGCTACGCCTGCGTAACTGCGTGAGTATTTGGGTGTGTCAACGGCCGGGTGGAGGCAGCACGGCGGGCCGGTGAGCGACCTCGTCGATCACGAGCAGTGTCTCCGTGCGTGCGACTCCGGGAAGCGACTGGATGCGCGACAGGATCACGTCGCGCAGGTGCCGGGTGTCCCGAAGGCGCATCAGCACCACCATGTCGGCGGATCCGGCGACGAGCCACGCGTACTCGATCTCGGCGACCGTGCTGACCGCGCGGCGCACTTCCTGCCAGTCGGCCTGGGAGCCCTCCTCGGCCCAGTCGCGGGCGACGGGCCGGGACCAGCGCGGGCCCTCGGCGGTTTCGGTCTGGGGAACGGGGAGGCTGCGGCGCCCGTATCTCGGGTGGGGCAGGTCATCAGGTGCCAGTCCCGCGATCTGCGCCAGTCCCGTCCGGTCGACGAGGCGGGCCGGTTCGAGTTCCGGTGCCCGCAGGTCGATGACGCATCGGTCGAGCGGCAGGGAGCCAGGCTGGCGGGACGCGGCCCACAAGGCGAGATGGTCGCGCCAGTGGGGCAGCGGTTCCTTGAGGGCGGTGAAGTCCGCGATCTTCATGATCCGGGCGTTACCCGGCTCTCCCGGGCGGGCCAGGAGGTCCGCTGCCCGGGACGAAGACCGGGCCCGCCGCCTCGGCGAGACACCGACACCGTCGCCACTACCGGAGTTGCCACCACAGCCCAAACCGGTCAGCCGAGCGTCATCACGCCAACCAACCCTGGAACGCGACCCGTTGGAGCCGACCGCGACCCGGAACTGTCCGCACTGCCAGCAGCCGATCACCATCGTCGCGCTGCTTGCGACCCCGGAAGCCGCCCGCCCCTCTGTCCCCACGACCATCCCCGACATCATTCCGCTGCGAAGGACTCCATGACCATCCACTGACCGTCACCGCTCACCGGGCCCGCCGACCTGACGGTCGGCGGGCCCACACCGTCAGACCGTCGAACGCAACCGGTCCAATTCGCTGCTGATCACATCCCGCAGCACGTCATGCTGCGGACCAAGCCTGAACCGCTCATCACTCCACCGCTCATGCGGATACAGCCACACAGGCTTGCCCGCCAGCTCGGCCGGCTCCCACTCGAACCGCGGCCAGACGTGGGCATGCAAGAACGGGTCCGTGTTACCGAGGATCTCCAGGTTGACCCGGCGAAAATCGGGATCCAGCCGCCGACCGGCCCGCTCAACCGCTTCCCCGAGCTGGTCCATGTCGGACAGAAACGCCAGCCGCTTGGCCTTCGGCAGGTCAGACAGCCGTTGAACACCGGGTTCGTCCACGAGGAGGACCGAGTAACCCGGCAAGAACTGAACGTCCCCGATCACCGCGAATCCCGGCTCAAGCCGCCGCAGCACGGTGGGATTCTCCCCTCGCAGAGCAGCCTCGATCCGATCCATCCGCCAGTCACCAGTCATGGCCAGAACCTACCCACAGGTGATCAAGACCCGATCCTCGCTCCCCACTTTCCCCACACACATCAAGGACCAACCAAGTGAGGCGAGAAGCGACCTCGGCCGTTTTCAGGAATCGCCATCAGTGCGGCAAGTCGGCGCGGATCACGACTGGAACGGCATCCTCTGGTCGGACCTCGACTAGAGCACGGCGGATGCGGCGATCAGAGCCCAGATGCGGTACTTCGCCACGCTTGGGCGCGAGTTCGAATGGAAGGCATACGCCCACGACCGACCCGGTGACCTCGGGAGGCGGCTGAAGTCGGCCGGGTTCACGCCCGAGCCGCAGGAGGCAGTGATGGTCACGCCGGTCCGGGACCTGCCCACCGACGCCGCACTGCCCGAAGGCGTCCACCTGCATCCGGTGACCGACCCCGCCGGGGTGGACCTCATGGCGGACGTCCACGAGCAGGCCTTCGGCACCAGCAGCGCTCACCTGCGGCAGCGGCTGCTCGCCCAGCTCGCCCAGAACTCCGAAACCATCAGCATGGTCGTCGCGATGGCCGGCGACCTGCCCGTGTGCGCGGCGCGGATGGAACTGAACCCAGGCACCGACTTCGCCGGTCTTTGGGGCGGCGGCACCGTGGCTGCCTGGCGAGGCCGGGGCATCTACCGGGCTCTGGTCGCCCACCGCGCCCGGACCGCCGCCGACCTCGGCTACCGCTACCTTCAGGTCGACGCCACCGACCAGAGCCGCCCCATCCTGCAACGCCTCGGGTTCACCATTCTGAGCACCACGACTCCATACGTCTACGATCCCCACCGCGAGGCGTAACCGGATGACGCGGCTGCCAGACGCGCCCGGCGAACCCTCACGGCAGCACGACACTGCTGGCGTCTGATCACAAACAGCCATCTGTTGCAACGTTCCGTCGAATCCGCCGGGAACACGGCGAGGCGTCACGGGCAGTCCGGCCCCGCGAAGTCTCAGGTGGGGTTCAACGGGGTGATGCCGCTCCCCGCATAGAGCTCGGGCTGGAGCGAGAGGACCGTCACCGGCTCACCATCCTTGGCCGCCTGCCAGGCGATCGCCGCCGGGTGCATCACGGCCCAGTCCAGGCCCGGCCAGGCCATCGCCTCAGCAGCATGATCGGTGGTGAAGGGAATGGCCCCCGCGAAGCGCAGGGTCACCGCATGCGCCCCGGCCCCGGACACGTGCCGCTCGGCAGCCAGAACCGAAAGCGAGGGGATCAGGACGCGGCCCGTGCCGCGTGAGGCTTCGATGTACAGGCCGGTGAAGAAAGAGTCCGCCCGGTATAAGGCGGTCAGCGCAGTGTGGTCCAGGACGGCCGTCAGGCTCATGCGGCGGCGCCGCCCTGGTGGGCGCGGATCCGCTCCCAGGCATCCTGCCCGGCGCGCTGAACCTGCTCGGTGTAGTCGATACCGACCTCGCGGGCAGCCTCAAGGGCCCGCTGCTCCCGCTCGGCCTCCGTCAGCTCACGGCCCGCAAGCTCTTCCAGCAGGTCCGTGATGGTCGTACCGCGCTCCTCCGCGAGGGTGCGCAGCCGGTCACGGACTGCCTCACTGGTCTTGATGCTCGTCGGCTTACTCATACTTGATTCTACCACCGGTAGAACCCGGGCGCGGAACGGTCGGCACACATCTGTGACTGAGCGCTTCATCTGGCCAGTTATCGTTCGAGTTGGCCAGTTGAGTTTTACTCATCGAGAGCATGGCCCGGTCGGTCGGCGATCAAGGGGGATGAGCTGAGGTCCGCGGCGATGTCGTCGACGGCTCCCTCGGCGTTGTGCCACCGCCTCCGCAACGAGCCGGGCAACAGTTGAGGCTTTCGCTTCATGGGACGCTCTGCGCGATCGCGACCGCGATGTCGCCGAGGGCATCGTCCCGAAGCCCAGCCTCGTCGATTTCGTCGGCGATCTCCAGCGTCCGGTCGGCATCCGCTGGGAGGTAGGCCGTCGCGGCGGCCCTCAACATGTGGTCGCGGCAGGGGCCGTAGTACTGCTCGACGAACTGCCGTACGACGCCCGGGCTGTGGGTTCCGAGCCCTGGATAGCGGCTCCACCAGTCCGACCACAGCTTTTCTCGCTCCGAAGCCGAGCGGAAGGCGCTCACCACCTTCTGTAGCAGCTGGATCAGCCGGCCGGTGCGCTCGGGGAGGCCGTCTCCCACCGCGACGGCGATATCGATGAGGGCGACTGCGATCTTGCGCCGGTCCGGGTCCTCCAGCAGGTGATCGGGACGATGGCCCGCATGAGGAGCCGCTCGGCTTGTACGGGATCCGCCGCGGCGAGGTCTGAGGCAAGGGCAGCCACAAGGTAGGGAGTCAGCATCTTCGGGTCAGCCTTGCTCGCGTGGACTGCGGCCTGTCGCGCGAGTGCCGGCTCGACGGCCGCCGCGGCACGGGCGACCTCCCCCATCAGCGAAACCTGTTCCCACCCGGTCTCGCCGAGAGCCGCCTCGTAGGCTGCGCGGAGCCACGAGCGCGCAAGACCGGGCTGCGTTCCGGCGACCGCTCCGCTGCTTTTGCGCACTTCCTCGGCCATCTCGATGAACGTCTCCGCCTGGTACTTCGTTTCCACGATCCGCTGGGCGAGGCGTTCTGCCCGTGCACCGTCGAAACGTGCGAAAGCTACGGCTGTCTGCCGCAGTGTGTACCGGTCGGGGCCGGTGACCGTTCGGCGGCGGTTGCCGAAGAGGCCGAGGGGACCCTGCAGGGTCCGCACCTCCTGTGACACCTGCAGTTCCAGCGCGTTTCGTTCGGCCTTGTCGAGCAGCAGTGGCACCACGTCGGTGCCGGTGATGGAGGCAGACCGGAGAGCTCCCGTCCAAGCGGACGCCCGGTCTTCGGGGGGCATCGCGCCGACGATCCGCTCCGCCCGCTGGGGATCGAACGCCGCCACCGTCTCGGCGGTCCATTCAAGTGCCAATTGCCGCTTGTCCGTCGTCTCCACGCTCCGGGCCCGCTCCTCGGCGAGGCCGATCAGACGTTCGGCGCATCCCGGGTCGGCAGCCCGACCGGCTGCCGCGATGCACACCAGCTGCCAGGGAAGGGATAAAGCGATCTCGGGATCAGGGGGCAGGAGGCGGGCGAGCTGTTCGACCCGGGCCACGAGGCAGACAGCGCGTTGGGGATCAGTCCCGCTCACCCGGCTGGCCAGATTGGCCAGGACTTCGACCATCTCCTGAGCCGCGCCGCGGTCGTCGTGGGCGACCCGTTCGACGCGGTCCAGCCACGGAACGGCGCGCTGGGGAGCATGCCTGGCCAGGTAGCACGCCACGGCCGAAAAGACGATCGGCGATGCTTCGTCTTCCGGCGGGAGCCCCTCGATCAGCCGATCGGCGTGCTCGAACAGCTGGCGGGAGTGGTCGGGGTCGGTCGCCTCGTCGGCCAGGCCCAACAGGATCAAGCACTGTTGCACCGCAGGGACACCGGCCAGGACGCGCTCGACCGCGTCCGGCGCCGTGGTGACGACCGCCTCAGCCACGCGGACCCGGGCGTCGATCTGTTTCTCACGGTCGTCGATGCGGCAGACCAGCTCCATGGCAGGAGCCAGCGTCGGCGGCAGTCCCGAGAGCGGACCGCTGGCTTCCTCGGTGCTCCCAGGGCCGTTGCCAGGGTCGCTGTCGTCGCCCTCCTCGGAGGCGAGGGCCGCACGCACCCGCCGCAGCAGCTGCCGGACCTCTTCCGCGGAGCCGGGGCGCCGTCCAGGATCGCGTTCCAGGAGCCGCGCGACCAGGTCGGTCAGCGCGGTGGGCAGGCCGGGACGTATCGCGTCGAGCCGGGGGGGCGTCCTCTTCGATCTTCTGGGCCATGAGGGCGAGGGCACTGTGGCCGGTGTAGGGCGGTCGGCCGGTCAGCAGCACGAACAGGACGCCGCCGAGGGCGTACAGGTCCGAGCGTCTATCGCCCCGCTCCGCGCCGAACTGCTCGGGCGCTGCGTACTCCGGCGTGCCGGCCGGGGCGAGTTGCGACGAGCGGACCAGGGAGAAAGCGGTCTGGAGGAAGCCCGCGATACCGAAGTCAACGACCTTCACCTGGCCGTCGGAGGTGAGCATCACATTGTGCGGCTTGATGTCGTAGTGGACGATGCCGGCGTGGTGGGCGGCGGCCAGCGCCGAGCAGATCCCGTCGGCGATCCGGAGCACGCGGCCGGGCCCCAGCCGACTCTCCTGGTGGATGATCCTGCTGAGGGGCGGGCCCTCGACCTTTTCCATCACGAGGAAGAGCACATTCTCGTGCATACCCCGGTCATACAACGCCACCACGTTCGGGTGGCTGATCTGCGCGGCGGCGACCGCCTCGCGCTCGAACCACGCCGGCAGGTCAGGAGCGAGGCCGTCGTCGAGAACAAGCAGCTTGAGGGCCACGTCACGGTGCGGGCGGTGGTCGCGGCCGGCCCACACCTCGCCCATGCCGCCCCTGCCGAGCCAGCGCACCAGTTCGTAGCGGCCAGCGATCCGCTCACCACGCTCCATAAGCTCCCCTTCACCGACCCGGTTACCCCTGAAGGCAGGACGCCAGGCGGCGCAGCTGCGGTTGCGGCGTCGCAGGGTGCGGCAGGCCCCTGACGCGCGGTCCCTCAAAGGGACCGGGCGATCAGGTATCTACCGGTTTGAGTCGTGAATAAAGCCAATCCCCGACAGCATCACGCACTGAGGTCGCGTGTCACACATTGAGACCCTGCGTGCACTCCTATCCGACGGCTGTTGAAGGAGTTGCCGCCGCAGAGTGATGTGAGGAGCCGCGTGGAGATCGCGGTCGCGACAGCCGTGGGAACGGTGCGTCGCGGGGACGCGCCTGCTGTATGTGTGGATCGGCAGCCGTGACCGGGCCCGTCTGGCCCGGCTGCGGGAGCAGGCCATCAGCGAGCGTGTGCGGATGCTGCCGCCGGGCAGCACGCTGAGCGAACAGCACGAGGGGATTCGCGTTCGAGTCCGGGTCGGGGCGCCGGCGGGAGGGACTCGTGGATAACCCTCATCTCAGTACCTCTACGCTCCCGGTGAACTTCCCCAGCCAGCGCAGGTCATCGGTGCCAGCGGCTCGTGACGAGGTGCTCCGCGCTGGGTGATGACGGCAAGGTCCGGATCGCAGGCCTGATCGAGGCTGGCGTCCGGCACGGACACGTGGCGGGGCACCTCACGCATCGCCCGTTCCACGCGCCCGGGGGCGAGGGTGCCCCCGGCGGTGAGCTGGTCGACCATGGCTGCCGCCGGCACACGCGGTTACCGCTCGCGTTCGCTGTGCGGTCGGCTTTGCAGGAATGAGGGCGAGTGTTATGCAATGGCAGTGCGTGGTCGGATCTCGGAGCCTCATCGTACGGATTCGGGTATGTCTGCGGACATGTTCCGGGTCGGCCAGTGAGCTGGAAGAACCGCATGGACTCACCGTCATACCCCTCGTCCTCGTCGTCGTTCGACCTGGTCGGTCGCGCCTTGCGGGACTACATCCGGCAGTACGGATCGGACGCTGCCGGCAGGTCCGCCAGGCCGGAGAACGACCAAAGCGACATCGCGCCCCACCGCCCCGGGCACACCGGTGACGCCCAGGAGCAGATTCTCGGCGCTGTCAATCTGGACCGGGATCTGCGCATCACTCGCTACAACCTGGACGTCCCGGCATTCGAGGGACTGACTGTGGAGCCCGGAACCGCCTTCGTTGATCTGTTGCCTCCCGGGGACGTACCGACGGTGACGCGCCGGCTGCGGGAAGTCATCGAGACGGCGGAGGCGCACGTCGCCCGCGTCCAGCGCCTGCGCCGGGACGACGGCTCGGAGCTCGTCGTCTCCATGAGCATCCTGCCAGCCGCAACGCCCCAGGACGGCCTCACCGTCTCCCTGATCGCGATGGCCAAGAGGCTGCATCTGTACGCGTCCGAGACCGCGATCGGGACGTCGCTGGACATTGGCGAGACCGCACAGTCCCTGGCGCAGTCCCTGTTGGCCTGGGGGGACGTGGTCGCCGTCGACCTCGACTACGCCGTATGGTCCGGCGAGGCCGTCGTCGATCAGGCCCAGGGGCGCATTCGGCTGAGGCGCGCTGCCCTGGTACCGGACCGGGTGTGGCCCGCGGGCTACCTGACGCCCGGTGACGACCTTCCCCGTGAGGCCGCCCGTCTGCTGTCCCTCGCGGTCAAGCGTGACGACGTCCCACAGGCCATCGTCATTCCCGACCGCGAGACGATCGAGCGCGCGCTGGACAGTCCACGGCTGTTGAGCGCCCTGGTCCCCACTGACCGGCCGGTGAGTGTGGCGTGCGTACCGCTGGTCCTGGATGGCCCCGAAGACAAGCCGCCCGTCGTACTGGGCGTGGCGGAGGTGTGGCGGCGGCCGGACCGCCCTTTCCACGACAGGGAGCTGCTCGACCTACAGGAACTGGTGGCCAGGACGGCACACCACGTCGATCTGGCCCGTCAGCATCAGCGCGAGCACGCCCAGGTGCTGGCGTTGCAGCGCCGACTGCTGCCGCGGGGCCGGGATGACACCATCGAGGTCGCCACTGTCTACCAGCCCACCACACCTGACAGCGCGGGCGTTGGCGGTGACTGGGTGAACAGCTTTCCGCTGCCCGGCGGCCGCACCGCACTCGTCGTCGGCGACGTCGTCGGGCACGGCCTGGGCGCGGCCGCGGCGATGGGCCAGGTCAGCATGGAAGCCCGTGCACTGCTCTCGGCGGGGCTGGCGCCCGACGAGGTGCTGGGCCACCTGGACGAGACCGTCACGATGCTGGACGACGCGGACGCCGGCCTGGCGACCGGCTACAGCGCGCTGGGCTCGACGTGCTGCATCGCGGTATACGATCCGGTCAACCACCAGGTGGTGGTGTCCAGTGCGGGCCACCTCCCGCCGGTCCTCGTCCTGCCCGACGCAACCGCTGAGACGCTGACGGTGCACCCCCACCCCGGTCTGGGTGCCGAATTCGCCCTGCGAGAACCGTTCGATGTGCACACGTTCGACGCGCCCCCGGGCTCGCTGCTCACCCTCTACACCGACGGCCTGGTAGAGGATCCTGCGGTCGCCATCGACGAGGGCGTCGGCATGCTGCGGCGGGCGGTGAGCCGGGTGCATCCGTGGGACGACCTGCAACGGGCCGCGTGGCGGGTGGTCACCGAGCTGGCTCCGCGGGACCGACAGCGCGACGACGTGGCGCTCCTGCTCGCCCGTATGACCGGCCGCCGCGAGCGGGACACCGCGGCCTGGCGCCTGCCCGCCCGCGACGACGCGCCCGCCCGCGCCCGCTCGCCGGCCTCGGCACTCCTACAGAAGTGGAGCGTCAGGGAGGACACCCGTGACAGCGCCCTGCTGCTGATCAGCGAGCTGGTCACCAATGCCGTGCGGTTCGCCACCGGGCCCGTCAGCGTGCGGTTGATCAGGACCGGTCAGGGCCTGCTGTGCGAGGTGGGCGACACCGGCAACGGCCGGCCACGGCTGCGGCGCGGCGGCCCGTTCGACGACAGGGGGCGCGGCTTGCGCGTAGTCCACAAGCTCACCACGCGCTGGGGGGTGCGGTGGACCGACGCCGGCAAGGTCGTCTGGGCGGAACTGGCGTGGTAGCGGCACGGGCGTTGCCGTGGCGCCGACTCGCACGGTGACCGGCGCGCCCGGCCTGGGCAGCCGGGTCACGCAACGGTACGGCGCGCGCACGGAGCGCTCGCCGCAGCCGCTTCCCGCGCGGGCTACAGCCACTCCCCTTCGACGGCCGTGGCCGTGAGCCCCGGCGCCGCCGCGTACAGCACCGTGCGGCTCCCTGCCTTCTGGCCGGCGTCGTGTGCGCGCCGCAGAATGTCGAAGACGGCGGCACCGCCGCGGTTTCCGCTGGTGTAGCTGTCCCGGCTGTGAGCCAGAAGCCCAGGCGGCCATGCGTCGGGCATGGTCTGCTCCATGTACTCCAGCACCCGGGTCCCGCCAGGGTGCGCGAGCAGCAGATCGGGACGCCAGGGGCGGTCATCGTCCTGGTGGCGCAGGCGCAGCCACTCCCACATCGCGGTGACCGTGTCCTGCACAGCGCGCGGCCCGCGCCGGTCCATCACGAAGTGCGTGCCGTCGGCGCGCGTCTCCAGCCGGTGCAGGTCCTGGGTGCCAGGCAGGGTGTGGTGCCAGGCCGCGTCCAGTCGCAGTACGGACTCCGGACGGGGGCGGCCGGTGACCACGGCTGCGACCGCGGTGTCGGCGAACAGCAGGCGAACGATCAAGGACTCCAGGCTGTCGTCCGCGGGCTGGTAGGTGGTGCTCAGCGCCTCGGATATGACGACCAAGACCACTCGGTCCGGATCGTCGGCCACCAGATCGGCTGCCAGTGCCAGGCACCGGGTCCCGGCGATGCAGGCCCACTGCGTGGCCGGGAGGAGCAGCGTGTCACTGTGCAGCGGGAGTCGGTTGGCCAGTGCCACGTCAAGGCCCGGCAGTGCCGGGGTGGTGGAGTTGCTGGTGATCAGGCAGTCGACGTCGGCGGGGTCCAGTCCGGCGATCTGCAAGGCTCCGCGTGCGGCTCGCTCGCCGTACTCCCGCACGGCCGCCCAGGCCGGCGCGGTGCGCTCTTCAACGGTCTGAGGTGCAGGTATCGCTTCCAGAGCGGCGATCACGCGTTCCACGTCCTGCTCGGTGAATCCGTCGCGAGCCAGGGCCTCCCGGGCCGGTACGGGGCCGGGGGTGCGCAGGCCGCTCCCGCTGGCGGGCGCGACGGCGGTCTCCAGCGGCACCATCCACCTGCGGGAGGTGATGCCCGTGCTGGCGGCGATGGTGTCGATCCGCGACAGCCACGGCGCATCGGGGTGCCGGTCACGCACTTCCGCCAGGATCTGGCTGGTCTCGACGGCGTTCTCACCATGTATCACCGCAGGAGGGCACAGGTAAGCGGTCAAAATTCACACCTCTTTACACAGAATTACGGAATGCCATGAGCGCTACGACACAGGTCACCTCGGCAGTTCGCGCTCCAGTCGGTGCCTTCGCCACCCCACTTAGGGCGTCACACACCATCCGCACCGAGAATGCACTTAAACGGGCATTCCTTCTGTGACCCATACAACTCGGACGCGCTTCGATGTATGTGAGACGAAGCACATGGCATCTGTGGGGCCTCCCGCGAATTTCTCCGGCTCGCAGAGAATCAAGGTGTTGCTTCGCGTGATGCGGCTCGTTGTTGCGATATGAGCGTCTCCGATGAGGTCCGTGGTCAACTCGCTGTGCAGTTCGGGGTGTTGTTCCGTATCTGGATGGGCGGCAGCGGCGGTTGGCGATGGGGCCGAGGCCCGGACCCGCAGGCCCGGTCGTATCCGGGCGGTCGGGCGGGCGGCCCAGTTCAGCGAGACGACGGTCCGCAAGGGTCTGGACGAGTTGGAGACCGGTGAGGAGCCTCTGGGCCGGATACCCGGGCCCGGTGGTGGTAAGAAGGCCGTGGGCCTTGATTCAGGACTGCGGCCCGCGCTGCTGGCGCTGGTGGAACCTACGAGCTACGCGTCGAGGTCGGTCTGGAACCATGTGACCGAAGGCTCACCATCCCGCCCGCACATGCGGTAGTCGAACCCGATCCAGCAGTGCCCATCGCCGGAGAGCAGCACAAGTGGTCCTGGCCCTACCCCACTCCTCTACCAGGTACGAAGTGTCGAGCAACCCGAGGAGGGTGAGCCCGAAGCCGCTTTCCGCCTGGACGAGTTCGGGCCGTTGAACCTCCGGTCGCACCCGGGCGTGCGGTGCGATGCGACCAGTACGGTGGGCTCGATGCCCTGCGGGTACGCGGGGTGGATGCCCGGTGCCGCGGAAGGCGAGGGCGTCGTCACCGTACGCGCGGCAGCGGTCAACCTCGCCGAGGACTTCATACGCAGCGGTGCCGCCACCGCCATGTTCCCGACGGCGTTCCCTTCCGGGCCCAGGCCGCCGGTCCCGGGGCCCCCTCGGTGGTGCCCACCGACGCGATCGCCACCGGCACCCCGAAGGCCGTGCCCACAGCCCCGGCCACCAGTCAGATACCAGCCTGCCGCAGGCGCCGCGCGCCATCCGTACGGTGCTCCCGCACGAACCTCCCCAACTGCTTGGCCGCTTCCGTACGCCTCATCGGGCCCCCTCCCGGATCGTGGACACCTCAAACTATCCCCCCACCGCCGAGCGAAGGGAGAAGCTGACGACGCCGTCCGTTTCCGAGTAGGTGGGAACGGACGGCACGCAGGCCGCGGGGTGACGGACGCGTTCCGGAATGGACGACTGGGTGGCCGCTGCGGGCCGACGATATCCGGCTCAGTGTCAGCCGACTGCTCCTCGGCGGCGGACGTAGTGACGGGGCGGTCTCCTTGGTAGTGATTCGCCGTCATGACACACAGGGTGACTGATGAGGCCGCTAACGTCTCTTGCTGATCGGCGGAGGGGGCTATGGGCGCTTGCAGTACGGCTTGGTCATCAGCGCGTCGCTGGTGGATCGACGACACACCCACAGCGGTGCGGTGGACCGTATACGTCTGTACACCGTTCGGAGCGCTGCTTCTGGCGGCTGGCATCTACGGCGCCGACGATCGGCTTGAGGCGGCCGTCCCGCAGCCGCTGGGCGAGGTTGGCCAGGCGGGCCCGGTCGGGTTCGACGACGAAGAAGACGACTCGCCCGTCGCGGGGGTGGACGGTGACCGGCTCGGCGATGGTGACCAGGGTGCCGCCGGGGCGGACCAGTGCGGTGGAGCGTTCGAGGATCTCGCCGCCGATCACGTCGAACACCACGTCGACCTCGCCGATGTCCGCCAGTCCCTCGGCCTGGAGGTCGACGAAGGCGTCCGCGCCCAGGCCGAGGGCGGTGTCGCGGTCGCCGACCCGTCCGGTGCCGATCACCCGGGCGCCGACCTCGCGGGCCAGCTGCACGGCGATGGAGCCGACGCCGCCCGCGACGCCGTGGATGAGCACGCTCTGGCCGGTGACCAGGTGGGCGTGGTCGAACAGGGCCTTTTCAACTTCTGGAAAGTCGCCGCGTTCCTGCACGATGGGGACCTGGCGGCCACCGCCTACGTGCTGGACCAGAGGCCCGACCTCACCAAAGACGCCGCTGCCCAAGCACTGGCCAATGCCGCACGAGCAGGCGACCCTCCCCCGCTCGGCGCCTTCCGCACCTTCCAGGTACCTGTCCTGGACATCGCCAACCTCACCGGCCTGGACCTGGGCCCACTGCCGACCGCCGACCGGCTCCCCACCGGTGCGCGGGCCGCACGGCGCTGGACCCTCCTGGAGTCCTACGACGACATCACCATGCCCACCTCGTAGAAGGACACATGAGAGCGCGACCGAGCTGTGGACGCCGCCGTTGGCAGGCACAGGCTTTGGTGGACCCGAGTCGCCCAGGGACAGGCGACCCCGCCACCGGTGACCACTGTGATGTCACACCGCTGGACCCGCGAGGGGTAACCGCTCGCAGGGCTACCAGCGAGCGAAATAGGCGCTCTTGAGGATCGGACAGCGGGTCCGACCACGGCGGGCGCGGGCGTGGCCTGATCAGTGCGCGCCGCCTGCTGCTCGCGCAACTGCTCCAGCGACGTCGCCAGGAGGTACTGGGCGGTGCGGTGTCGGCGGCCTTCATCGCGCTCCGCCCCGGCTCGGACCGAGCTGGAGGCGTGGGGCGGCTGGGGAAGAATGCCGGCAGCGAGGGGGGCCTCGTGCGGTTGACGATCGACACCGAGACGGACACCTACGAGCAGGCGATTGCCGCCGTGCAGGCCGCCTACGGACTGCGACCCGTCACCCCTGCCGACTGGCCGGAAGCACCAGCCGTCGCCCCCCACCCCGACCCACAGGACCTCAGCGGCGACGACATCGGGAATGGCCGGAGCGAACAGGCACTCTTCCGCATGACCGCCTCGCTGATGCCCGGGGCCCACACGGTGCTGCGCCGGATCACCGACCTGGGCGGCACCACCTCGTTCGACGAAGTCCAGCCGTACTTCGCCAACCATCCGACCACCCCGATCGCCCCGGCGAAACTCGGCGGGACCCTGACCAGCATCAAGGCCGTACAGCGCCGCATCGCCCCGACCGGCGCGTCCCCGTTGCTCCAGCGCCGGCTCTACCAGATCGACCGGGTGCTGGTAGAAGGGCTCAGGCGGGCCTTCGCGACCGCCCGCCCCGACCTGCTGCGCGGTGAACCCCGGTCAGCGTCCCCGGCCCTGAGGGAACTGCCCGAGGTGAACCGCACGATGGACGACCACCGCCAGGCCCCGGATATCCTCAGTGAAGGCATCAACGCGGATCCGGCGTCCGCTGTGCAGCCGGATCTCGCACGTAGAGCCCATGCCCCGGGCGTCGGCGAGCGGCCGGCCGTCACCGCCGGTGGTACTCACCTGCACGACGTCCTCCCAGGGGATCACGGTGGCGGAGCCCGCCACCCGGTGAGTGAACCCCCGCTCATGAATGTCGAAGCACTGCT
>NZ_JAAAYH010000390.1:0-8479 GCF_018035285.1 Streptomyces sp. MK37H
GGGTGTTCGTGTCGATCCCGATGAGCCAGTACGTCTTGCCGTAGGTGTCGTCCTGGATTACGGCGCCGGATCGGTTACCGAGCAACTCCAGGGTGCGGTCTGCGACCGGTGTGGGTGCGGAGATGGCGTCCCACCATTTGCCCACCGGTAACACCTCGACGTCCTCGGTGTTCGGCGGCGTCCACGGGAGGGCTTGGGTGGTAGAAGTGGCCATGCTGGCGCTCCTTGTGGCGTTGGCCGCGCCCCAGGAGGCTTCGCCGCCTCGCCGGGCTTTCGTCGTGCCCGCCGACGCTAGGAACCCCGCCCTTGCACGCGCCACAAACTTGCATCAGCTTGCACCTGAGTTTTCTCATGAGGTGTGATGCCTCTTCGCGCCCTTGACGGCCTCACTCGAAGAGCCCACGGTGGTGCAAGTCCGTGTAAGCAGCAGAGCGTTGGAGGGCATCGTGGCGCTACGGTTCATCGGCATTGATCCGGACACCGACGAGCAGAACTGTCCCCGCGTGTGGGTGGACGACGAGAAGAAGGAACTCGTCTTCCAGGGCTGGAAGGCAGGCGAGGAACTGGAGGGCGAGGTGCGGTCCACCGGGCCGCTGCCCGATTACGAGGCGGTCGTGCGGATCCCCGCGCGCATGGTGCACATTCTGAGGGAGGCATGTGATGCCATCGAGTATCCCGACGTCGTTCGATGAGCAGTTGGCCAACGCCAAGCGGTCTGCGGTCCACCTGGAGATGCGGGACTCGTACTACACCAATCCGCGCTTCGAGGCATGGCAGAAAGGCGAGCGCGTCAACTGGGACGACCGCACCTCCTGGTGGCGTCCGTTCCACCAGGACATCGCGGACGCCGTAGCCCGTGGCGTGGTGGTACGGCGTGCCCGGGTCGTCTCGGAGCCGGTCAGCGACTACATCCGCTGGGAGCACTACCAGACTCGCGCCAACGTGGAAGCGGGCGAACAGGTGCGGTGGCTGCCCCGCCGCCGAACCGCCGACCTCCTGATGCCCGGCTGCGACTTCTGGATCTTCGACAACCAGGTGATCCGAGTCCACAATTTCTCAGGGAGCGGCGACTGGCTCGGCGAGGAGTTCTTCGACGACAGGGCACTGGTCGAGCGCAACGCAGATGCCTTTGAGAGCATCTGGGAGCGAGCTGTACCGCACGACCAGTACGAGATCCGCTAGTACGAGTACGACAGAACAGCATGCCGCCCAGTTCCCCATCCTCCAGAGTGCAGGCCGCGCGTGAAGCGCTCGCTGCGCGGCTCAGCGAGATCCGATTGGACGCGGGGATCACCAAACGCGAGTTGGCAGTCCGGTGCGGGTGGAGCGAGGCGAAATCCTCGCGGATCGAGAACGCCCGCACCGCGCCCTCCGACGACGATCTCCGGGCCTGGTGCCGTGCCTGTGGGGCTGAGGAGCAGGCGTCCGCCCTGGTCGCGGCCAATCGCCAGGCCGATTCCATGTACGTCCAATGGAGGCGGCTCCAGCGCACAGGGCTCAAGCAGCTCCAGAAGGCGAACCTCCCGCTGTTCGAGCGCACCCGGCACTTCAAGGTGTACTGCTCCAACGTGGTTCCCGGCTTTTTGCAGACCCCCGGCTACGCCACCGCGCTCCTCCGCGCCATCGCCACGTTTCGTGGCCTACCCGATGATGTGGCCGACGCTGTCACTGCCCGCATGGACCGTTCCGCCATCATCCGGGAGTCCGGGCGTACCTTCGCCATACTCCTGGAAGAGACGGTTCTCCGATACCGGCTCGGAGACGCGGGTGTGATGGCCGGGCAACTGGGGTCGTTGCTCTCAGCGATGGATCTGCCGTCGGTGTCGCTGGGGATCATCCCGGCCTCTGCGGAGCGGACCATGTGGCCCATCGAGTCGTTCACAGCCTTTGACGACGAACGCGTGAACCACGAGCCGCTGTCGGCTTCCGTGAAGATCACATCGCCTGACGAGGTGGTGCAGTACCTCAAGGCGTTCGGAGAGTTGCACCGACATGCCGTCTACGGGGCCGAGGCGCGGTCGTTGATCCTTAAGGCCATCGAGGCCCTGCCCTGATTCCGGGCACGACAAAAAGCCCCTGCCCGCCCGGAGTCCGGACGGGGGCAGAGCGCCTCGCCAGAGACGCGTTGTGGAGATCAGTCCTTCGGGACGTGAAGCAGATCCCAGGTAGTCTTCCCCGGCGGCCAGGTGGCCGCCTTGCCGGAGAAACCGCATCGCCGCTGCCACGCCTCGGTCGATGGCCTCCGTCCGAACTGTCCTCAACTCCACGTCCAGCTCGGGGGAGTCCAGGACGTCCATCAGGTCCTCCAGCTCGCCGGGCTGCCTGTAGAGCCTGTCCGGGTGCCAAGCGATCACCGCGTCCCCGTGACCGCTATCCGCGTCGGCCAGCATCCGGGGTAGCCCTTGTCGCTTGTTCCGGCGGTTGGTGGCCGACATGTCGTTGTCGTCGTACACCTCGGTCACGGTCCAGTCGAGGGAGGCAGCCAGGAGGCGGCAATCGTCCTCCTGGCGTTTCACACCGAGACCGGCATCTTCACACGGTCGTCGCCCCAGACCCAGGCGCCACCTGGGCCTGGGCAGGCCCCGGACTTGAGCAGACCCCCGGCCTACGCCGGCCGCTGCAGCACCATCAGGCTGCGGGCCACCAGGGTCAGCCGGTCGCCCGCCGCCACCTTCGATCCGCTGCCCGGCTCCACGCCCTCCGCCACCGCCGTGTCCACGATGAGCTGCCACTGCTTGCCGTGGTCGATGGGCACGACGAAGTCCAGCGGCTCGTGGTGGGCGTTGAAGAGCAGCAGGAACGAGTCATCGGTGATGCGCTCCCCGCGCGCCCCCGGTTCGGAGATCGCGCTGCCGTTGAGGAAGACCGCGAGGGACTTGGCGTGCGCCGCCTGCCAGTCGCGCGGCGTCATCTCTTCTCCCTCATGGGTGAACCAGGCGATGTCCGACAGCTCGTCATGGGTGCCCTCCACCGGCCGCCCGTGGAAGAAGCGGCGGCGCCGGAAGACCGGGTGGTCGCGGCGCAGCCACACCAGCGAGCGGGCGAAGCGCAGCAGCTCCAGCGCCGAGCGGTCCTCCCTTTCGCCGTCCTGCCCCTTGGCGTGATCCGGCCACCGCACCCAGGACACCTCGTTGTCCTGGCAGTACGCGTTGTTGTTGCCGCCCTGGGTGCGCCCGAACTCATCGCCGTGGCTGAGCATCGGCACGCCCTGGGAGAGCATCAGGGTGGCGATGAAGTTGCGCATCTGGCGCTCGCGCAGCGTCCGCACCGCCGGATCGTCGGTCTCGCCCTCGACCCCGCAGTTCCAGGACCGGTTGTAGCTCTCGCCGTCCTGGTTGGACTCGCCGTTGGCCTCGTTGTGCTTCTCGTCGTAGCTCACCAGGTCGCGCAGGGTGAAGCCGTCATGGCAGGTGACGAAGTTGACCGAGGCCAGCGGGCGCCGCCCGTCGCCCTGGTAGAGGTCGGAGGAGCCGGTCAGCCGGGAGGCGAACTCCGCCAGCGTCCTCGGCTCACCGCGCCACAGATCCCGCACGGTGTCCCGGAACTTGCCATTCCACTCGGTCCACAGGGGCGGGAAGTTGCCGACCTGATAGCCGCCCTCGCCGACGTCCCAGGGCTCGGCGATCAGCTTCACCTGGCTCACCACCGGATCCTGCTGGACCAGGTCGAAGAACGACGACAGCCGGTCCACCTCGTGGAACTGCCGGGCCAGCGTCGCCGCCAGATCGAAGCGGAAGCCGTCCACATGCATCTCGGTCACCCAGTAGCGCAGCGAGTCCATGATCAGCTGGAGCACGTGCGGGGACCGCATCAGCAGGGAGTTCCCGGTGCCGGTGGTGTCCATGTAGTACCGGCGGTCGTCGGTCAGCCGGTAGTACGAGGCGTTGTCCAGACCCCGGAAGGAGAGCGTGGGGCCCAGGTGGTTGCCCTCGGCCGTGTGGTTGTAGACCACGTCAAGGATGACCTCGATGCCCGCCTGGTGCAGCGCCCGGACGGCCGATTTGAACTCCAGCACCTGCTGGCCCCGGTCGCCCCAGGAGGCGTAGGCGTTGTGCGGGGCGAAGAAGCCGATGGTGTTGTAGCCCCAGTAGTTGGCCAGCCCCGCGTCGGCCAGCCGGTGGTCGTGGACGAACTGGTGGACGGGCATCAGTTCCAGCGTGGTGACGCCCAGCTCGGTCAGGTGTTCGATGATCGCCGGATGGGCGAGCGCCGCGTAGGTCCCGCGCAGCTCCTCCGGCAGCCGGGGGTGGCGCATGGTCAGCCCCTTGACATGCGCCTCGTAGATGACTGTGCGGTGGTAGTCGGTGCGCGGCGGGCGGTCGTCGCCCCAGTCGAAGTACGGATTGACCACGACCGACGTCATGGTGTGCGGGGCGGAGTCGAGGTCATTGCGCTTGTCGGGCCGCCCGAAGTGGTAGCCGTAGACCTCCTCGCCCCAGTCGATCCGCCCGCTGATCGCCTTGGCGTACGGATCCAGCAACAGCTTGGCGGAATTGCAGCGGTGGCCGAGCTCCGGTTCGTACGGGCCGTGGGCCCGGAAGCCGTAGCGCTGCCCCGGCATGATCCCCGGCAGATAGGCATGGCGTACGAACGCGTCGGACTCCCGCAGCTCGACCGCCGTCTCCGAGCCGTCGTCGTGCAGGAGGCACAGCTCGATGCGGACGGCGGCCTCGGAGAACACCGCGAAGTTGGTTCCGGCACCGTCGTAGGTGGCGCCAAGGGGGTAAGCCTGTCCCGGCCAGACCTGCATACGTCGACTCTTCCACTTCTTCTCCGGGGCCCGCGAGCACCCCAGGCACCGGACGGAACCTGACCGACCCTGCATCCTTTCCCAACTGGCCGGAGCCATCCGCCCTTTCGACGGAACTTCCTCAAAAGGGAGGCAACCTACGGCCATATCGGTTCGTCCTACCGGGTGACCTCCGCGTACGCGTATCCCGCTATGCGGTCCGATGTGATGACAGGGGGGATTGGGGGAGGATGTGCGCAAGGTGATGCATCGCCACCTGGGCAAGGTGGTGGCCGGCGCGGCCGTGGCGATCACCGCCACGGCGGTCATGGTCGGCGTGACGCTCCCGGGGAGCGCGTCCGGCGAGGAAGGCTCGGGTGGGGGACCCCAGAGCTCCTCGGCGGAGCAGGGCCAGGCGGCCCGGCAGCAGCCCGGAGTGGTGGAGGAGGCGCCCGAGCAGCGCAAGACCGGCAGCGGCCGCGATCCGCTGACCGACGACGAGATGAAGCGCGCCCAGAGCCTCGCGGCCGGCCGTGACTTCCGTATGAGCAGCGAGGACGTCAAGGGCGCCAAGGGCCCCGAGTGGCTCTCCACCGACCTCGCGGAGCTGAGCCCCGACGAGGTGGGGGCCGCCGACCCGCCGCGCCGCGCCGAGGTGACGTATTACGACTACAAGGACGACACCTACGTCACCAAGACGGTCGACCTCGGCAGCGGCAAGGTCACCGGCACCGACACCCAGCACGGGGTGCAGCCGCCGCCCAACCGCGACGAGGTGATGGAGGCCGCGCGGCTGCTGATGGCCGACAAGCTGGGCGAGGGGCTGAAGAAGGACTTCAAGGACGCCACCGGCAAGGCGCTGACCCGTCCGGACCAGCTGACCGCCACCGGCTTCATCTACCGCGCGGGCGAGGGCAGCAACCCCGGTCCGGCCTCGGTCCAGGACTGCGGCAAGCACCGCTGCGTACGGCTGTTCACCCGGGTGGTGAACGGCCCCTGGATCGACACCCGGCAGATGGTGGTCGACCTGAGCGCCCACAAGGTGACCAAGCTCAGCTAGGGCCCGGTCCCAGCGTCTCGCACACCTCTCAACGCTTCATTACAGGAGTCTCCCCATGCCTGACAGCAGGCTCCGCCGCGCCCGTGCCCGGGTCGCGGCGGCCATCGGCGCCTCGGCGCTGCTCGGCACCGTGGCGATCGCCGCCGGGCCGGTCGGCAGCGCCCAGGCGGCCCCGCGGACCGCTGCCGCGGCGGACTGCAGCGCCCCGTACAGAATCGAGCAGAAGCTGGACGGCGGCACCACCTGGCGGATGTGCTGGCACTACGAGAGCAAGGCCGGGCTCGTGCTCGACGACGTCTCGTACCAGCCCAAGGGCGAAAGTGCCCCGATCAAGGTGCTGACCTCGGCCAAGCTGGGCCAGATCCATGTGCCCTACGACGACGGCAGCAATGAGTACGACGACCTCACCGGACAGGACTTCGCCCAGGCCCTGCAGCAGCTGGACCCGGCCGAATGCCCCGGCGGCACCATCAAGACCGTGCGGGTGCCCAACGCCTGGGACCCCGACCACCCGAACGTGAAGGGCCTGTGCGCCACCACCCGGGCCCGCGGCCACGCCTACCGCATGGGCGAGGGCGGCTTCGGGGGCGGGGAGAACAAGGTCTATCAGCGCCAGGGCAAGGACCTGCTGCTCTACACCGTCAACCAGGTCGGCTGGTACGAGTACATCACCGAGTGGCGGTTCGCCGGTGACGGCACCATGACCATGCAGGTCGGCGCCACCGGCACACTCTCCCCGATGGACTACGACGCGGGCGACGGCCGCGGCTGGCCCATCGGCAAGGGCGCCAAGGACTACGCCACCAGCCATGCCCACAACGTCTTCTGGCGACTGAACTTCGGGCTGGACGGCTCGCCCAAGAGCAAGGTCGAGCAGTACGACTCCAAGACCACCGCGACTTCCGGGCGGATCCCGAAGACCAAGACGACCCGCACCTCGGTCGGCAAGGAGCTGGCCGGTGACGCGGCGGCGGCGCGGTGGTGGCGCGTGGTCAGCTCGGCGGGCAAGAACAAGGACGGCCATCCGCGCAGCTACGAGATCGTCCCCGGCCGCACCACCAAGTACCAGGGGCGTAGTTTCACCAAACACGACGTCTACTTCACCGAGTACAACAAGTGTGAGCAGTTCGCCAGCAACAACCTGCGCAACTGCGGCGCCGGGGCCGGGAAGAGCGTCGACAAGTGGGTCAATGGCCAGACCCTCAAGCACCCGATCGTGTGGGTCAACATCGGGTTCCATCACATCGCCCGGGATGAGGACCAGGAGCCGATGCCGGTGCACTGGCAGGGCTTCCAGCTCTCCCCCCGCGATGTCACCGCTATGAATCCCCTCACGCCTCCTGCACTGTCCGGGCACAACGGTCATACAGAAGAGGCACGTTGACCTGATAGGCATGACCTGAGTGTCGCACCGCCCCCGCCAGCGCAGTAGTCTGCGGTGATCGTTGGACGGGGGCGGAAGGCGGTGCACAGGTGAGCTCGGGCGGGCTGGAGCTGCCCCCCGGTGACGGAGGTCCCGGGGGTGACGGCTCCACCGACGCACCTCCCGGCGCGGTGTCCCTGGTGCGGCCGATGGAGATCGGAGCGGAACTGGACTGGGGCGCCGAAGCCTGGAGCGAGGTGCGCACACGCGCACGCCGGGCCGGGCGGGCCTATATCTGGCTCAACCTCGTGGAACAGCGGCTGCGCGCCGTCGTCAGCGCCGTGCTGCGGCCCATCTACGAACCGGTCCACGGCGAGGACTGGGTCATCGCCGCGGCCGGCCCCGCCGGGCAGGAGTGGGTGCAGCGGGCGGTCGCGGTACGGGAGGTCAGCCGGCGCAAGGGCTATCTGCTCGACCCGGCCGACGACAATGTCATCAGCTTCCTGACCCTGCCGCAGCTGCGGGAGCTCCTCGTCCAGCACTGGCCGTGCTTCGAGCCCTACCTCGACGACCGCCGCGATGTGGAGCTGGCCCTGGACGAGCTGGAGGTCTCCCGCAATGTGGTCTCCCGCAACCGCGCCCTCTCCGAAACGGTCCTCGCCCAGGCCGAACGGGCCTCCGCCCGGCTGCTGGAGATCCTCGGCAGCGGCACCGGCTCCCCCTCCGCCGAACGGCTGCCCATCGACGCCGTCGAGGACCTCGTCGGCGACCGCTACGCCGATGTGGTGGGCGTCCATTCCGACCGGGTGCGGCTCCAGCGCCAGCTGCCCGCCGAGGACCTCTTCGGCAACGCCCGCCGACTCGACGCCGTCGGCATCGGGCTCAACCTCCTGGTCCAGAACTACTCGGGCCGCCGGCTGGTCCGGCTGGCCGAATCCGGCTGCCGGGCCCGGCTGCTCTTCCTCAACCCGGCGAGCAGCGCGGTGCGCCGACGGGAGCGCGAGCTCGGCCTGAAGAAGGGCGAGATGAGCCGCTCGGTGGAGATGAACATCCTCCATATGCGGCGGGTGCGCGCCCGGCTGCGGGACCCGGGCGCGTTCGAGATCCATGTCTTCGACGAGACCCCCCGCTTCACCGCCTACCTGGTCAACGGCGACGGCGCGGACGGCCTCGCGGTCATCCAGTCGTATCTGCGCAAGGCCCGGGGCATGGAGGCGCCGGTCCTGGTGCTGCGCGGCGGCGGGCGGGGCCGCGAGGTCGTCCGCGAGAGCGCGGGCGAGGAGGGTGAGGGCGGGCTCTTCGGCACCTACCGCGAGGAGTTCGAGAG
>NZ_JAAAYH010000391.1:0-8464 GCF_018035285.1 Streptomyces sp. MK37H
GGGCAGATCGCGCACTTGGGTGCCGTAGTTGCCGCGGTTGTCGGGGGCGACGGGGGTGGTGGCGTCGATGATGAGCTTGTCGGTGATACCGGGCGTGATGGCCTGCGGGGCCAGCTCCAGCACCGACAGATTGGGGATCCGCACCAGATCGCCCGCCGGGTTCATCTTCGTGGACAGCGCCCACATCACCTGGGGGAGGTCGAACGGGTCGACGTCCTCGTCCACCACGATCACGGTGGCGGCGTAGCCGAGGCCGTGCGGAGTGGTCAGCACCCGCATCCCGACGGCCTTGGCGAAGCCGCCGTAGCGCTTCTTGGTGGACACGATGACCACCAGCCCGTGGGTGTACATCGCGTTGACCGCCTGGACCTCGGGGAAGTCGCGGCGCAGCTGCTTGTACAGCGGCACACAGGTGTTGGCGGCGATCAGGTAGTCCACCTCGGTCCACGGCATGCCGAGGTAGAGGTGCTCGAATATCGGGGCGGTGCGGTAGGAGATCCGGTCGATGCGGATGACGGGCATGTTCCGGCCGCCGGAGTAGTGGCCGGTGAACTCGCCGAACGGCCCCTCGATCTCCCGCTTGCGGCCCTCGATGACGCCCTCGATGACCACCTCGCTGCCCCACGGCACGGGCAGCCCGGTGAGCGGGGCCCGGGAGACCGGGGCGGGAGCGCTGCGCAGCGCGCCGGCCAGCTCGTACTCGTTCTGCTCGTACTCCATCGGGGTGGAGGCCACGATGGAGATCACCGGCTCGTTGCCGAGCGTGATGGCCACGGGCAGGTCCTCGCCCCGCTCCTCGGCGGTGTGCAGGTGCTGGGCGATGTCATGCATCGGCACCGGCTGGATGGCGAGCGTGCGCCTGCCCTTGACCTCGATGCGATAGATGCCGACGTTCTGCTTGCCGCTGTGCTCGGGGTCGGCGGGGTCCTTGGAGATCACAGCCGCCTTGTCGAGGTAGAAGCCGCCGTCGCCGTCGTTGAGCCGGATCAGCGGAAGCACCCGGAAGATGTCGGCGTCCTCGCCCTCCAGGGTGTTCTCGGCCCACACCGGGTTCTCGCGCCACTCGGGGGCCACCGGGAAGGTGTCCCAGCGGCGGATGAACTCCTCCACCTGCTCCTTGGTGCCGGTCTCCTTGGGCAGGCCGAGCGCGAGCGCGTGATTGGCCCAGGAGCCGTGCACATTGAGCGCGATCCGCGCGTCGGTGAAGCCCTTGACGTGGTCGAAGTACAGGGCGGGGGCGTGGCCGCCCAGGCGCGGGGCGGCGTTCGCGGCGGCGGCGATGTCCGGCTCCGGCATCACCTCGTCGTCGATGTGCAGCAGCTGACCCTCCTTCCGGAGGGCGTCGAGGAAGCCGCGGAAGTCGTCGTAGGCCATGGGAACTCCAAGTGGGGGAGGGGTGGGGGAATCAGGCGGCGGTGGGCTTCGGGCCGCGGGCGGCGCGCATGCCCGCCCACCGCTTGGCGGCGGGCGCGGGCAGGTCGAACTGGTCGAGGAGGCGGGCCGTGAGGTGGTCGACGATGTCGTCCACCGACCGGGGTTGGTTGTAGAAAGCGGGCATGGGCGGGACCATCCGCACGCCCATCCGGGAGAGCGCCAGCATGTTCTCGAGGTGGATCTCGCTGAGCGGGGTCTCCCTCGGTACGAGGACGAGCCGGCGCCGCTCCTTGAGGACCACGTCCGCGGCGCGGCCCACCAGACCGTCGGCGTATCCGGCGCGGATCCCGGCGAGGGTCTTCATCGAGCACGGCGCGATGATCATGCCCTCGGTGCGGAAGGAGCCGGAGGAGATGGTGGCGCCCTGGTCCTCGGGGGAGTGGGTCACATCGGCGAGCCCGGCCACCTCACGGGCGGACCGGCCGGTCTCCAACTCGATCGTGGTGCGCGCCCAGCGGCTGAGCACCAGATGGGTCTCCACCTCGGGCAGCTCGGCCAGCGTCTCCAGCAGCCGGACGCCGAACACGGCACCCGTTGCTCCTGTCATGCCCACGATCAATCGCACGGTGGCACGCTCCCTCGGCTGCTCTCGGTGGAATGCTCTCGATGGAAGGGGAAGCGGTGACCACGGGGACTCTTTCGGTCACCCGTTCACCACAACGCACTCCACGCTAGATGCGGACCAGCGCGCACCAGCCGTACACTGAAGACGCGCTATGGACAGAAACGGACACCGTGATGTCACCGAGGTTCCGTTCCGGCCCTCCGTGGGAGCCCCGCCGGGAGCGGCCGTCCTGGACTTCCCCGGACTCGCCGCCCGCGCCCGGAGCCATGGCCTCGATGTCCACGCCCCGATGCGGCTCGCCTTCCACCAGCTGATCACCGTGCGCTCCGGGACGCTGCGCTGTTCGGTGGACTTCACCGAGCACGAGCTGACCGAAGGCGGCTGGATGTGGGTGCGCCCCGGACAGATCCACCAGTTCCGGTCCGCCCTCGGTGCGGCGGACGGCGCCGCCGTGCTCTTCCCGCCCGGCTATCTCGGCGCCGCCACCGCCGCGGTCGCCCGGCTGGACCGGCCCGCGTCCCGGTCCCCTCTCGTGGTGCCCGAGGGCGCCGACGCCGAGGCCGTCCGTGGCGTCCTGGACCTGCTGGAGAGCGAGTACCGGACGGTGTCCGGGCCGCTGGAGGCGCATGTCGAGGTGGTGCGCCACCTCGTCGCCGTCCTCGTACTGCGGCTGGCCCATCTGCCCGGCGCCCAGAGCGGGGACACGGCGGGCAGTGAGGCGTTCCGCCGCTTCCAGCAGGCCGTGGAGCGCGACTACACCCGCACCCACCGGGTCGAGGACTACGCGGACCGACTGGGCTACAGCGTCCGCACCCTGACCCGGGCCACCCGCGCCACCGTGGGATGCGGCGCCAAGCGGTTCATCGACGACCGGGTGCTGCTCGAGGCCAAGCGGCTGCTGGTGCACACCGATCTGTCCGCCACGGCCATCGGCGAGCGGCTCGGCTTCCCGGACGCCACCGTCTTCACCAAGTTCTTCCGGCGGCGCTCGGGCGAGACCCCGGCCGGCTTCCGCACCCGCGCCTCGGGCGCGCGGCGCTGACGGCCCGAACGTCACATGTGACGGGGAGACGCACCGCGCGCCCGCCCGGCGGGGAGCCGGACGGGCGCGCGACGAGGGACCGGTGGCGGTGGCTCAGTCCGCCGAGAGCGCGGGGTCGCTCATCCCCGCACGGCCGGTCTCCACATGCCCGGCCAGCCGGCGCAGAAAGCCGCTGTCATGGTCGGAGACCACCGACAGGTCGTACCACTGGTGGCTGAGCCCGGTCCGCGCGGTGTGCACCACCCGCGCGCCCGGCCGGAGCCGGTAGTTCACCGGCTTCTCCTTGTGATAGCCGTCGGTGACGGTGAGCCGCACCGTCGCATCGCCCTGGTTGACGAGGGTCAGCTCGACCTCCCCGGTCGCCCGGCTGTGACGGGCGCTCACCTCGGGGCCCTCGCCGGTGGCGTGGCCGGTGAAGTGGCGCAGGAAACCGGCGGGACCGTGCACCTGGAGGTCATAGGCGCCGTTGTCCGCCGAGGAGCGCTGCCAGCTCCCGGACAGCCGCTTGCCCGCCTCGACGGTGTAGCCCCACGGCCCGCCCTCATGGCTCGCGGAGGTCACGTGGAAGTGCGCGGCGGTGCCCTTGCCGTGGTGGACGAAGTCGACCCGCAGACCGCCGTCGGCGCCGGTCGTGGCATCGGCCGACAGGTCGTACGGCAGCGGCCTGGCACGGCGCAGCCCGGACTCCTGCCGGGGCAGCGAGGGGTTCGCCGGGAGCGCCGGCACGTAGTCGGGGTGACGCTCGCTGTCCTTGGGCTGGTAGCCGCTGGTGTCCGGCAGGGCCGGGACCTGCACATCGGTCCGGGAGAAGTCGAAGGCCTCGGTCAGGTCGCCGCACACCGCCCGCCGCCACGGCGAGATGTTCGGCTCCTCGACGCCGAAGCGCCGCTCCATGAGCCGGATGACCGAGGTGTGGTCCAGCGTCTGCGAGCACACCCAGCCGCCCTTGCTCCACGGTGACACCACCAGCATCGGCACCCGCTGGCCCAGCCCGTACGGGCCCGCGGGCTGCGAGGAGGAGCCGGCGTACAACTCCCCGGTGGTGTCCACGGTCGAGGCGCCCCGCTCGGCGGCGGGCGCGTACGGCGGCACCACGTGGTCGAAGAAGCCGTCGTTCTCGTCGTAGGTGATGAGCAGCGCGGTCTTGCTCCACACCTCGGGGTTGGAGGTGAGCGCGTCCAGCACCTGGGCGACGTACCAGGCGCCGTAGTTGGCCGGCCAGTTGGGGTGCTCGGTGAAGGCTTCGGGCGCCGCGATCCAGGAGATCTGCGGCAGCTTCCCGGCCTTCACATCGGCCCGCAGCACGTCGAAGAAGCCGTCGCCGTTCTTGGCGTCGGTACCGGTGCGGGCCTTGTCGTACAGCGGGTCGCCGGGCTTGGCGTCGCGGTATTGGTTGAAGTACAGCAGCGAGTTGTCGCCGTAGTTGCCGCGGTAGGCGTCGTCGATCCAGCCCCAGCCGCCCTTGGCGTCGAGCCCGTCGCCGATGTCCTGGTAGATCTTCCAGGAGATCCCGGCCTTCTCCAGGCGCTCTGGGTAGGTGGTCCAGCCGTAGCCGGCCTCCGCGTTGTCCAGCACCGGGCCGCCGCCCTTGCCGTCATTCCCGGTGTAACCGGACCACAGGTAGTAGCGGTTGGGGTCCGTGGAGCCGATGAACGAGCAGTGGTAGGCGTCGCAGATGGTGAAGGCGTCGGCCAGCGCGTAGTGGAACGGAATGTCCTCGCGGGTCAGATACGCCATGGTGGTGGCCGACTTCGAGGGCACCCACTTGTCGTACGCGCCGTCGTTGAACGCCGCATGGCCATCGCCCCAGCCGTGCGGCAGGTCCTGGAGGAACTGCAGCCCGAGGTCGTTCACCTCGGGACGGAACGGCAGGACCTCCTTGGAGCCGTCGGACTGGTGCCACACCGGCTTGCCGTTGGGCAGCCGCACCGGCCGCGGATCGCCGAATCCCCGTACCCCGCGCAGGGTGCCGAAGTAGTGGTCGAAGGAGCGGTTCTCCTGCATCAGCACCACGATGTGCTCGATGTCCCGCAGGCTTCCGGTCCGGCGGTTCGCCGGAATCTCCGCGGCGCGGGCGATGCTGGCGGAGAGGAGGGACATGGCCGTGCCGGTGCCGGCAAGTTGCATGAATCTTCGACGGTCTATGGAGGTCATGACGCTCCGGTCTCCTGTGGCGTTCGAAGGGAAGCGGGGGGAACCGGTGCAGTCTCTTCCGCCAAGACGGTACGGACAACGGCACATGGGCGAAACGGCGGGAAAGCCTCCGTAAATCTTGGTCGCGGGCGCTTGTCGCGGGCCCCCCACATGCCCCTACGGGTCACGCACCGGACCGATGTGACGCACGACGCACCGGATGGACCGGCATCCATGGAGATGAACCCCGTTTCGCCATGCCGAGGACGGGCACGCGAACAGTGTGCTTCGGACCGGAGGCACGCCATGGGAGCAGCCCGGCTGCGGAAGGCGTGTTCACGGTTGCCCGAGTTGTCCGGACTGCCAGTGCCTGTGGTGACACCGACGACAGCCCAAGGGAGACCGGCCCATGACGTCCGCGCGAGCACACCCCAAGCACACACACGACGACGCCCCCGACACCTCCGCCGACTTCCGCCGGATCGCCGACCTGCCGGACGGTCAGGAGAAGGAGGCCCTGCGGCAGGATGTCGTCCGGGCCTGGATGCCGATGGCCGAGCGCATCGCCTCACAGTTCCGCAACCGCGGTGAAAGCTCCGAGGATCTGCGGCAGGTGGCCATGGTCGGCCTGGTCAAGGCGGTCAAGCGCTATGAGCCGGACCGGGGTTCGGCCTTCGAGAGCTACGCCGTCCCGACCGTGATCGGGGAGGTCAAGCGGCACTTCCGCGACCACATGTGGGGCCTGCACGTCCCGCGCCGGGTCCAGGAGCTGCGCAACCGGGTCCGCAGCGCGATCCAGGAGCTGACCCGCTCACCGGACGACCGTTCGCCCAGCGTCAAGGACATCGCCCGGCACACCGGCATGACCGAGGAGGACGTCCTCGTCGGCATGGAGGCACTCGAGAGCTTCCGCACGCTGTCGCTGGACGCCGCACTGCGCGGCGCGGACGACGGCTACGCACTGGTGGACACCCTGGGCTCCACCGAGTCCTCCTACGAGCGGGTGATCCAGCGCGAATCCCTCAAGCCGTGCCTGCGCAGGCTTCCCGCGCGCGAGCGGGAGATCCTCTACCTGCGGTTCTTCTGCGACGAGACCCAGAGTCGGATCGCCGATCGGCTCGGCATCTCCCAGATGCATGTCTCCCGGCTCATCAACCGCACCTGCGCCCGTCTGGGGCAGGAGGTCGGCGCACGTGCCGCGTGACGCCCGCGCCCCCGGCCGCCCGCGTAACGCCCACGCCCTCTGCCCGCCTGTCGTCCACGCCCCCGGCGGCCACGGACGCCGTGCCCGGACGCCGTGCCCGGACGCCGTGAGCGGGGCGCGCCCCATCAGCCGTCCGATCAGCCGCCCGGCCCCGCCGCCCGCTCCTCGGCGCATACGACGCACAGCTCCGCGTGGGGCAGGGCCAGCGCCCGCTCCCGGCCCTGAGGCCGGCCGCACCGCGTGCAGATCCCGAAGGATCCGCCGCGCAGCCGGTCGAGCGCCGCGACGGTCCGCTCCAGCAGGGCCGCGTCCGTCTCCGCGCGCGAGTGCAGCTCCCTGAGGGTCACGGCCTTCGCACCCGTGTCCGCGGCGTCGAGATCGCAGTCCGCGCGCAACGCCGACGCGGTCTCCTCGTTCCGGGCGAGCTGTGACCGCAGCCGGTCCACCTGCTCCGACAGCCGGGCCGCGGCCTCCTCCAAGTCCCCGGGCCGCAGCGGGCTCTCACTCGTCTCCGCTCCGCTCATCCGCCGCACCTCCCTGTGCTTCCGCCCCTCCGGGTCCCCACCCCGGCCGCGCTCACTCATGGCGACGCACGCCTATCGTTGAGGTATGTACGACACGGCGGTGACGCTGTTCCTCTGCGGCGATGTGATGCTCGCCCGCGGTGTCGACCAGATCCTGCCGCATCCGGGCGATCCGGAGCTCCATGAGCCCTACATCCGCGACTCCCGGGCCTATGTGGAGCTGGCCGAGGAGGTCAACGGCCCGATTCCGCGCCCGGTGGACTTCTCCTGGCCCTGGGGCGACGCCCTGGCGGTGCTGGACGAGGAGGCGCCCGCGGTGCGGGTGCTCAACCTGGAGACGAGCGTCACCCGCAGTGATGAGTTCGCCCCGGGGAAGGACGTCCACTACCGGATGAACCCGGACAACCTCCCCTGTCTGACCGCGGTCCGGCCCGATGTCTGCGTCCTGGCCAACAACCATGTGCTCGACGGCGGCCGGCGCGGGCTCGACGAGACGCTCGAATCCCTGGCCGCCGCCGGGCTCCGGGTGGCCGGAGCGGGCCGTGACGCGGCCGCCGCGCGGCGCCCCGCCGCCGTCCCGGCCGGGGACCACCGCCGGGTGCTGGTCTTCTCGTTCGGCGCGGCCTCCAGTGGCATTCCGAGCCGGTGGGCCGCGGCCGAGAACCGGTCCGGGGTCGACTTCCTGCCCGAGCTGTCGGACGCCTGCGCGTACGCGATCACCGTCCGCGTACGGCAGGTCAAGCGCCCCGGCGACCTCGCCGTCGCCTCGGTCCACTGGGGCGGCAACTGGGGGTACGGAGTCTCACCGGCTCAGATCCACTTCGCCCACACCCTGATCGACGGCGGTGTGGACCTCGTCCACGGCCACTCCTCCCACCACCCCCGCCCCCTCGAGGTGTACCGCGGCAAGCTGATCCTCTACGGCTGCGGCGACATGGTCGACGACTACGAGGGCATCGGCGGCCATGAGCGGTACCGCGACGATCTGCGGCTGCTCTACTTCCCCGAGCTGGACCCGGACACCGGCCGCCTGGTGAACCTGCGCATGGTGCCCCTGCGGTCACGGCGGATGCGGCTGGAGCGCACCGGCCACGACGACGCCGCATGGCTGGGCGGAACCCTCGACCGGGTCGGGGCCTTCCTCGGCTCGCACATCGACGTCCGGCCCGACGACGTCCTCACCCTGCGCGGACCCTGACCCCGCCGGGTCAGACGATCTTCCAGCGCACCAGCCCGCCCAGCACCAGCGCCCCGGGGATCAGCGGCAGCCACACCGTGATGAAGCGGTACGCCAGCACCGTGGACGTGGCCGACTCGACCGGCGCCCCCGCCGCCACCAGCGCGATGACCAGCGCCGCGTCGACCGAGCCGATACCACCGGGGGCGGGGACGACGGCGGCCACCGCCGTGGCGGCCAGATACGCGAGCATCACATGCGCCGGCCGCACCTCGAGCTCCAGCGCCAGCGCGACCGCCACCAGCCCCGTCGCCTGGAGCAGGGGAAACGCCAGCGAACCACCCCACAGCGCCAGCGCCCTGGACGGCCGCATGTGCAGCGAACG
>NZ_JAAAYH010000392.1:0-8456 GCF_018035285.1 Streptomyces sp. MK37H
TGGACAGCGCCGGATGCCCGAGGCAGGGCTCCTCATCCAGAGCCAGCAGCGACAACACACCACCCAACTCAGGCACGTCGGCGACCGTCTTACGCAACCGCTCCCCCAGCGCCCCGGCGTCGAGGTCCCCCTCGCCCACCGTCAGCGACACCACACCCGCACCATGCCGCTCAAGCCCGGAGACCACCCCCGCCACCAGCTCATCCCCGGCACGCGACGCCGGAACCACCACCAGCCAGGTCCCCGACAACGACCCACCGGCCACATCCCCAACCGGCTTCCAGGACACCCGATAACGCCAACCATCAATCGTGGACTGCTCACGGCTGCTCCGGTGATACGCGGACAGCGCGGGCAGCACCGCGCTCAGCGGTGCGTTGCCATCGACGTCGAGCGCCTCGGCGAGCGCTTCGAGATCCTCGCGCTCGACCGCTTCCCAGAATCGCGCGTCCACCGAATCCGCGCCGGTCGAACCGGCATCCCGGCCTCCACCGGCAACGGTTGTCTCCGGCCAGAACCGCTCGCGCTGGAACGCGTAGGTGGGCAGCTCCACCTTGCCGGCACCGCGGCCGGCGAATACCGGTTCCCAGTTCACCGTGGCACCGTGTGCGTGCAATTCGGCCAACGCCGTCATCAATGCCCCCGCTTCGGGGCGCTCCTTGCGCAGCACAGGGACCAGCATTGCCGCCGAAGCGTCCTCTGCATTTTCCGCAAGACAGTCCTGGGCCATCGCGGTGAGCACACCGTCGGGCCCCACTTCCAAGAACCTGGTCACACCCAACGCCTTAAGCGAACGTACCCCATCCGCGAACCGAACCGCCTCACGCACATGCCGAACCCAATAATCCGGAGAACACGTCTCCGCCTCCGATACCAGCCCACCGGTGACATTGGACACCAGCGCCATGGTCGGCGGTTCAAAAGAGACCTCACGGACCACGTGGCCGAACGCGTCCAACATACTGTCCATGAGGCAAGAGTGAAACGCATGAGAGACCCGCAAACGCCTAGTCTTTGTCCCCTTCGCCTTCCATGTGTCCGCCACCTCCTGGACCGCTTGCGTATGGCCCGCGATCACCACGGCCGACGGACCGTTGACCGCCGCGATGCTCATCTCGTGCTCGCGACCGGCGAGTGAGGCGGCGACCTCCTCCTCGGATGCCTGGATGGCCACCATCGCGCCACCCTCCGGCAACGCCTGCATCAGACGGCCGCGGGCCGCGATCAGCGTGCACGCGTCCTCCAGCGAGAACACCCCGGCCACATGGGCGGCGGCGATCTCCCCGACCGAGTGGCCGATCAGCACATCCGGGGTGACACCCCAGTGCTCCAGCAGCCGGAACAGCGCCACCTCGATGGCGAAGAGCGCGGGCTGGGTGAACGCCGTCCGGTCCAGCAGCTCGGCATCCGCGCTGCCCTCGGCCGCGAACATCACATCCCGCAGCGGCCGGTCCAGCAGCACATCCAGGTACGCGCACACCTCGTCCAGCGCCTGGGCGAACGCCGGGAACGCCTCGTACAACTCCCGGCCCATGCCCAGACGCTGCGCACCCTGGCCCGAGAACAGGAACGCCGTCTTACCGCCCGGCACCCCCTGCCCCTGGACGACCCCGGAGGCGATCCCGCGCCCGGCCACGGACTCAAGGCCACGCAGAAGGGTCTCCCGGTCCTCCCCGATGACCACGGCACGGTGCTCGAACACCGACCGGGACGCCAGCGAATACCCCACGTCCAGCACGCCGAGGTCGCTCCGGGCCGACACATGCGCGGCGAGCCGCTCGGCCTGCGCCCGCAGTGCCTCCTGGCTCTTGGCCGAGACCAGCCACGGCACCACGGCCGTCGACTCGACCGTCTCGGGAGCGGGGACCACGGTGTCCGGAGCAGCGGTCTCCTCGGCTGCCGGAGCCTGCTCGATGATGGTGTGGGCGTTGGTCCCGCTCAGCCCGAACGAGGAGATACCCGCCCGGCGCGGCCGACCCGTCTCCGGCCACGCGGTGGCCTCCGTCAGCGGACGCACCTCACCCGTCGACCAGTCCACCTCCCGCGACGGCTCGTCCAGGTGAAGGATCTCCGGCAACACGCCCTCACGCATCGCCATCACCATCTTGATGACACCGGCGACACCGGCGGCCGCCTGCGTATGACCGATGTTGGACTTGATGGCACCCAGCCACAGCGGCCGCCCTTCGGGCCGCCCCTGGCCGTAGGTGGCCAGCAGCGCCTGCGCCTCGATCGGGTCACCCAGCGTCGTGCCCGTACCGTGTGCCTCCACGACGTCCACATCGGCCGCCGACAGACGGGCACTCGCCAGCGCCTGCCGGATCACCCGCTGCTGCGACGGGCCGTTGGGCGCCGTCAGACCGTTGGACGCACCGTCCTGGTTGATCGCCGAGCCTCGCACGATGGCCAGCACCGGGTGGCCGTTGCGGCGGGCGTCCGACAGCCGCTCCACGAGGAGCATGCCCACACCCTCGGACCAGCCCGTGCCGTCCGCCGCGTCCGCGAACGGCTTGCACCGGCCGTCGGGGGCGAGCCCGCGCTGGCGGCTGAACTCCACGAACGCACCCGGCGTCGACATCACCGAGACACCACCGGCCAGGGCCAGATCACACTCGCCCTGGCGCAGCGCCTGCATGGCCATGTGGAGTGCCACCAGCGACGACGAGCACGCGGTGTCCACCGTCACCGCGGGTCCCTCGAGACCGAAGGTGTAGGAGATGCGGCCCGACACCACGCTGGCCGCGCTTCCCGTGCCCAAGTGGCCTTCGAGGTCGCCCTGCGCGTCCACCCACAGCCCGGCGTAGTCCTGGCCGTTCGTGCCGACGAACACACCCGCCCGGGCGCCCCGCAGCGACTCGGGGGCGATACCGGCCCGCTCGAACGCCTCCCACGACGTCTCCAGCAGCAGCCGCTGCTGCGGATCCATGGCGAGCGCCTCACGCGGCGAGATCCCGAAGAACCTGGCGTCGAACTCCGGGGCGCCGTAGAGGAATCCGCCTTCCCGCGCGTAGGACGTGCCGAGCCGCTCGGGGTCCGGGTCGTACAGCCCGTCGAGGTCCCAGCCGCGGTCGGCGGGGAACTCGGAGATGGCGTCGCCGCCCTCGGCAACCAGCCGCCACAGGTCCTCCGGCGTATGCACATCCCCGGGGAAGTGGCAGCTCATCGCCACGATCGCGATGGGGTCGTGGTCCACGGCCACCGCGCTCGGCGCGATGGCGTCGAGGGCCGGCTGGGCCGTGCCGAACGCCTCGGCGTCCAGGTAGTCGGCCAGTTCGGCGGCGGTCGGGTAGTCGAAGACCAGCGTCGCCGGAAGGCGGAGGCCGGTCGCGAGGTCCAGCCGGTTGCGCAGCTCGACCGCCGTGAGGGAGTCGAAACCGAGGTCGCGGAAGGCCCGGCCGGGCTCGATCGATTCCGCCGAAGCGTGGCCGAGCACCGAGGCCGCGTGGCCGCGGACCAGCTCCAGCACGGCCGCGTTCCGCTCGGCCGCCGACAGTCCGGCGAGCTTCCCGGCGAAGGTGGCCGCCTCCGCGCCGGACTTGTCGTTGCCCGTGGTCAGGTGCTGGTGCGCTTCGGGGATGTCGCCGACGAGCACGCCACCGCGCGCCGCGGCCAGCGATGGGGCCAGACGCTCCCAGTCGACGTCCGCGACGACGAGCGACGCCTCCTCCTGGCCCACGGCCCAGCTCAGCACGTCCACCGCAAGCGCCGGGGCCATCGCGGACACCGCGCCACCGCGCACCCGCTCCCCGGCGCGACCGCTCGTGGCCATACCGGACTCGGCCCACGGTCCCCAAGCAACCGCCGTACCCGCCAGGCCGGCGCCACGGCGCACCGCCGCCAACGCGTCCAGATACGCGTTCGCCGCCGCGTAAGCACCCTGCCCCGCACCGCCCACCACACCGGCGAACGACGAGAACATCACGAAGGCGTCCAGCTCCAGGTCCGCCGTCAGCTCATGCAGCAGCCGCGCACCCTCGACCTTCGCCCCCAGCACCCGAGCGAGCTGGTCAACGGTCAGACCATCGAGCACACCGTCATCCAGCACACCGGCCGCGTGCACCACACCACGCAGCGGGAAGCGCTCGGGAATCCCCGCGACCACCTCGACCAGCGCATCCCGGTCGGCGGCGTCACAGGCCGCCACCGTCACCTCGGCGCCGAGTCCCTCCAGCTCAGCCCTCAGCTCGGCGGCACCCTCCGCCGCGAGACCGCGACGGCTGGTCAGCACCACATGCTCGGCACCCTCGCGCACGGCCCAACGCGCCACATGCGCGCCCAGGGCACCCGTACCACCGGTGATCAGCACCGAGCCACTCGGCCGCCACGCCTCGCCGCCCGTCGACGCCGCGCGCACCAGCCGTCGGCCGAACACCCCGGAGCCGCGGACCGCCGCCTCGTCCTCGCCACTCTCGGCGGAGAGCACACCGGCCAGCCGCGCCACCGCGCGCTCGTCCAGCGTCTCGGGCAGATCGACGAGACCGCCCCAGATCTGCGGGTGCTCCAGGGCCGCGACCCGGCCAAGGCCCCACACCTGCGCCTGCGCGGCGCTCGCGAGCCGGTCGGAACGCCCCACCGACACCGCGCCCCGCGAGGCACACCACAGCCGAAGGCCCACGTCCAATCCCGCAGCGGCCTGCACCAACCGCAGCGTCAGCGCGAGTCCGGCCGCGACCGTCGGCTCCCCGGCAGACGGCTCCTCGTCCAGGGCGAGCAACGACAGCACACTCGCCTCGGACTCATCACCCAGCGCGCCCAGCAGCGCCTCGGCGAGGCCATCGCGGTCCGCGTCGGCGTCAACCGCCACCGGTACGACACGGGCGCCGGACTTCTCCAGCCCCTGAGTGATCGTTCCGGTGATCTCGCTGTCCGCGAGTGAGGCGGGCACCGCGAGCAGCCACGTACCCGACAGCGAACCAGCCGTCGCATCCGGGACCGGCTTCCACGAGATCCGATACCGCCAGCCGTCGACCGTGGCCCGGTCACGCTGCTGACGACGGTACGAGGACAGCGCGGGCAGCAACTCGCCCAGCGAGCCACCGCCGTCGACGTCCAGCGCCTCGGCCAGCGCCTCCAGGTCCTCGCGCTCCACCGCGTCCCAGAAGCGGGCGTCCACACTGTCCGCGGCGGAACCACCCGGCGCTCCGCTCGTGTCCTCCAGCCAGTAGCGCTGACGCTGGAAGGCGTACGTCGGCAGCTCCACCTTCCGCGCACCGCGCCCGGCGAAGACCTGCTCCCAGCCGACCGTGACACCGTGGACATGCAGCGCGGCCAGCGCCGCCGTCAGCGCCTGGACCTCCGGGCGGTCCTTGCGCAGCCCCGGCACCACGACCGAAGCCGAGCCCGCGTCCGCCGTCAGGCAGTCCCGAGCCATGGCGGAGAGCACACCGTCGGGGCCGACCTCGACAAACCGGGTCACGCCCAGCTTCTCCAGAGCTCGTACACCGTCCGCGAAGCGCACGGCCTCGCGCACATGCCGCACCCAGTACTCCGGCGAGCACACCTCGGCCGCGTCCGCCGCCTCGCCCGTCACGTTCGACACCAGGGCGATGGACGGCGCCTGGAAGGACAGGCCGGAGACAACGCCGCGGAAGTCGTCCAGCATCGCGTCCATACGCGGCGAGTGGAACGCATGGCTCACCCGCAACCGCCGCGTCTTACGCCCCTGCTCCGCCCACTGACCGGCGATCTCCAGCGCCGCCGCCTCATCACCCGCGATGACCACGGCCGTCGGACCGTTGACGGCCGCGATGCTCACCTCGGCCGCACGCCCGGCCAGCGAGCCCGCGATCTCCTCCTCGGAGGCCTCGATCGCGACCATCGCGCCACCCTCCGGCAGCGCCTGCATCAGACGGCCACGCGCCCCGACCAACGTGCACGCGTCCTCCAGCGAGAACACCCCGGCCACATGCGCGGCCGCGATCTCACCGATGGAGTGACCGATCAGCACATCCGGGCCGACACCCCAGTGCTCCAGCAGCCGGAACAACGCCACCTCGACCGCGAACAGCGCCGGCTGGGTGAACGCCGTCCGATCCAGCAACTCGGCGTCCGCGCTCCCCTCCGCCGCGAACACCACCTCCCGCAACGGACGATCCAGCACCACATCCAGATGCGCACACACCTCGTCCCACGCATCGGCGAAGGCGGGGAACGCCTCATACAGCTCGCGCCCCATGCCCAGACACTGCGCACCCTGGCCCGAGAACAGGAACGCCATCAGGCCCGATGGCGCCTCGACGCCCTGCACCACTCCCGGGGCCACGTCACCGGCCGCGACAGCCTCGACGCCGCGCAGCAGTTCCGCACGGTTCGCACCCGAGATCACGGCGCGATGCTCATGCACCGAGCGCGAGGCCACCAGTGAGTAGCCCACATCCAGCGTGCCGAGCTCGGCACGCTCCAGCAGATACGACCGCAGCCGCTCGGCCTGCGCACGCAGAGCCTCCGCGCTCCGGGCGGAGAGCGCCCAGGGCACGATGCCCTGATCGTCGGCCGGGGCCGCCGGGGCAGGCTCCGCCTCGTCCGCCACCGGGGCCTGTTCGATGATGGTGTGCGCGTTGGTACCACTGACACCGAAGGCGGAGATGCCCGCCCGGCGCGGATGCCCGGTCTCGGGCCACTCCGTCGCCTCCATCAGCAGCCGCACCTCACCCGCCGACCAGTCCACCTCGCGCGACGGCTCGTCCACATGCAGCGTCCGCGGCAGCACCCCGTGCCGCATCGCCATCACCATCTTGATGATTCCGCCGACACCGGCAGCGGCCTGCGTATGGCCGATGTTCGACTTGAGCGCGCCCAGCCAGAGCGGACGGCCCTCCGGCCGCTCCTGGCCGTACGTCGCCAGCAGTGCCTGCGCCTCGATCGGGTCGCCCAGCGTGGTGCCCGTGCCGTGCGCCTCCACCACGTCCACCTCGGCGGCCGGCACTCCGGCGTTGGCGAGGGCCTGGCGGATCACCCGCTGCTGCGACGGGCCATTGGGCGCCGTCAGACCGTTGGACGCACCGTCCTGGTTGACCGCAGAGCCCCGCACGATCGCCAGCACCTGGTGACCGTTGCGCTGAGCATCCGACAGCCGCTCCACCAGCAGCATGCCCACACCCTCGGACCAGCCCGTGCCGTCCGCGGCGTCCGCGAACGGCTTGCACCGGCCGTCGGGGGCGAGCCCACGCTGACGGCTGAACTCCACGAACGCGCCGGGCGTGGCCATCACCGTCACACCACCGGCGAGCGCCATCTCGCACTCGCCCTGGCGCAGCGCCTGCGCCGCCTGGTGGAGGGCGACCAGCGACGACGAGCACGCCGTGTCCACCGTCAGCGCGGGCCCCTCCAGACCCATGGTGTAGGAGATGCGACCGGATACGACCGATGTCGCGTTGCCGGTCAGGATCTGCCCTTCCAGCTCCCCGGCCGCGCCGTCGTGCCCGACCCCGTAGCCCGAGGTCGCGGCGCCCACGAACACGCCGATCTGCCGGCCACGCACGGACATGGGAGCGATACCGGCCCGCTCGAACGCCTCCCAGGACGTCTCCAGCAGCAGCCGCTGCTGCGGATCCATGGCGAGCGCCTCACGCGGCGAGATCCCGAAGAAGCCCGCGTCGAACTCGCCCGCCTCGTGCAGGAAGCCGCCCTCGCGCGAGTAGAACGTGCCCAGCCGCTCGGGATCCGGGTCGTACATCCCGTCGACGTCCCACCCGCGGTTGGACGGGAAGTCGGAGATGGCGTCGCCACCGCCGGCCACCAGCTGCCACAGGTCCTCGGGGCTTCCGACACCGCCGGGGAAGCGGCAGCTCATCCCGACGATCGCGATCGGGTCGTCATCGGCCGGAGCCACCGCCGCCGACGGCGCCGCCACCGCACCCTGCGTCCCCAGCACCTCGGCACGCAGATGGTCGGCCAGCACCGTGGCACTCGGGTAGTCGAAGACCAACGTGGCCGGCAACACCAGCCCGGTCTCCGCGTTCAGCCGGTTACGGAACTCCACCGCCGTGAGCGAGTCGAAACCCAGCTCCTTGAACGCACGCGCAGGCTCAACGACCTCCGCACCCGCGAAGCCGAGAACCGCCGCGGCCTGGCTCCGCACGAGTTCCAGCAGGGTCCGGTCGACCTCGGCCGCGGTCAGCCCCGCCAGACGTGCCCGCAGACCCGTGGAAGCGTCGCCCGCCTGGCCGGGCGAGCCCGCACTGTCGAGCGCCCTCCGGACCTCGGGCAGATCACTGATCAACGGGCTCGGGCGCTCCGAGGTGAACACGGGGGCGAATCGCTCCCAGTCCACATCGGCGACCGTCAGCACACCGTCGTCACCCGCGACCGCTCCCTGTAGCGCGGCAAGGGCCAGCGTCGGAGGAATGACCGCCAGGCCACGGCGGACAAGCTCTGCTTCCATCCCCTCCGCGGTCGCCATGCCGCCCTCGGCCCAGGGGCCCCAGGCCACGGCGGTACCGGCGAGACCCCGGGCC
>NZ_JAAAYH010000393.1:0-8454 GCF_018035285.1 Streptomyces sp. MK37H
AGGTGGACCTGCGGAATCGCTTCAATCTGGTGCCGGTCGCGGCGGGCGTCATCATCGGCGTCGGCGGTGTCAGCCTGAAGATCGGCGACAATTTCGAGCTGGGCGGGATCGCGCTCGGCACGATCGTGGTGCTGCTCGGCTACCACGTGCTGCGTGCCCTGGCCCCGGCACATCTGAAGCGGCAGGAGCCCCTGCTGGACGCGGGCACCAGCGAATACGACGACAAGCGGCCCGCGTAGCCCTCAAGCCGTTGTAGCCCCAAAGCCGGCGTAACCCCAAAGCCGGCGTAACCCCAAAGCCGGCGTAGCCCCAAAGCCGGCGTAGCCCCAAAGCCGGCGTGCCCCTATAGCGCTTCTCGCGGGGCGAGGTCCTGCAGGCCCACCACCCGCAGCAGCTCCAGCCGCTCGGCGGACTCGGTGCCGGGGCGGGCGGTGTGGACGATCAGCCGCTGGGCGTGTTCCGAGCTCAGCAGGACCTCGCAGTCCAGCTCCATCGTCCCCACCACCGGGTGGGTGAACCGCTTGACCCTGGAGTGCCATACGGCCACCTCATGGGCCTCCCACAGCGCCGCGAACTCCGCGCTCACCGACAGCAGTTCGGCCACGAGCCCCGCCGGGCCGGGGTCGTCGGGGCGGGCGGCGAGCACGGCCCGGAGGGTGGCCACATGCAGCCGGGCGTGCTCCTCGATCTCCTCGCTCGAGAAGATCCCGGGGGCGTCGGAGGCGGCGTCGCGCCGGGTGAAGAAGGACCGGAGGATATTGCGGTCGCCGGGCGGCCGCCCCATGATGTCGCCGACCAGCGCCGCCGCCATCGCGTTCTGCGCCAGCACCTCGCCCCAGTCGGTGATCACCTGGGCCGGGGTGTCGTACAGCCGGTCCAGCACCCGGAGCAGACCGGGCCGCACATGCTCCGAGGTGCTGCGGTCGCCGGGCGGCTCCTCCCCCACCAGATGGAAGAGGTAGTCGCGCTCGTCGTCGGTGAGCCGCAGCGCCCGGGCCAGCGCGGTCAGCATCTGGCGGGACGGGCGCGGGCCGCGGGCCTGCTCCAGCCGGGTGTAGTAGTCCGGGGACATGCCCGCGAGCTGGGCCACCTCCTCCCGGCGCAGCCCTGGCGTACGGCGTCGGGGGCCGGGCGTCATGCCCACCTCGGCGGGACCGAGGCGGGCGCGGCAGCGGCGCAGGAAGTCGGCGAGTTCCGTTCGATGCACGGTCCCATCGTCGCCGCGTCCGCGTCCCTTATCCAGGGTCTGCGGATCCCTGGATGAGGAGGTCTCTCCCGGCCCCGCCCCGCCCGCCGCAGGCTGAGGCCGAGCGACGAGACGAAAGGCGGATGCTCATGCCCTTGATTCTGGTGACGGGTGCGACCGGCCAGGTGGGACGGCGGTTCACCAAGCGGCTGCTGGAGCGGCCCGCGGCCGGTACCGAGGTACGGGTGCTGGTGCGCGACGAGGAGCGCGGCGCCCCCTTCGCGGCCCAGGGCGCGCGGCTCATGGTCGGCGATCTGCGCGAGGAGAAGGATCTGCGGAGGGCCATGGAGGGGGTGCACGCGGTGGTCAACATCGCGGCGGCCTTCCGCGGGGTGCCGGACGAGGAGGCGTGGGCGGTCAACCGGGACGCGGCGGTCGCGCTCGGGCGGGCCGCGGTCGAGGCCGGGACGAGCCGGTTCCTCCAGGTCAGCACCAATCTGGTGTACGGCGCCCCGCGCGGGCGGCCGCTCACGGAGGACGATGAGAGCAGGCCCGGCGGTCTGCTGTGGGGCGCGTACCCCGCCTCCAAGGCCGAGGCGGAGCGGGAGCTGCTGGCGCTGCACCGCGAGCACGGCCTCGATCTGCGGATCGGCAGCCTGGCCTTCGTCTACGGGGACGGCGATCCGCATCTGGCGAACGTCCTGCCGCACGCGGCGGCATGGGCCGGGAACCAGCGGCTCGCCATGGTCCACCACGCGGACGCGACGCAGGCGCTGCTGCGACTGCTGCGCGCGCCGGGCGGCACCGCCGGCGGCTCGGTGTCGGGCCGCAAGTACAACATCGTGGACGACGCCCCGGCGACCACGGTCGAGCTCTACCAGATCAACGGGGTGCCGCTGCCCGAGGGCATGACCGAGCGGACCGACGAGGACCCCTGGTTCGGGATCACCTCCAACCTCCGGCTGCGCGACGAGCTGGGCTGGCGGCCGCTGTATCCGTCGATGTGGACGGCGCGCGACGCGGGTGTGCTGTGATACGGCGGTTGACGGGGCGTTAGACCGTTCAGGGGAAGCGGCGGCGTACGGCGGGACCGCGCCCCTCCGGCCTGCCACCCTGGCGTCCATGACGATGCCCATGCCCACGCCCGCCCGGCTAGCACCGCGCACCGTGAGAAGCGTCGTGGCGCGCATGAGCGCGATCGGCGCGGCGCTGCCGCCGGGGGACGGGGTGGCGGTCTTCAACGGGGTGTATCTGTCGGTCACCGAGGAGGTCGGCCGACGGCTCGCGGACGGGTACTTCCACGACCCGTCCGCCACCGAGGAGCTGGACGTGCGGTTCGCCGAGCGCTATCTGGCGGCGGTCGACGCGGTGGCCACGGGCGGGCGGCCGCCCGCCTGCTGGCGGCCGCTGTTCCAGCTGCGGTGCCATCCCGGGGTCCGCCCGGTGCAGTTCGCGCTCGCCGGGATCAACGCCCATATCGGCCATGACCTGGCGCTCGCGCTGCTGGACACCTGCCGGGCCCGGGACCTCGAACCGGACGCCCTGGAGGGCGACTTCGACCGGATCGGCGCCCTGCTCACGGAGATGGAGGAGCGGATCCGGGAGGAGCTGATGCCCGGCCCCGACCTGCTGGACGTGGCCGATCCGCTCACCCATCTCGTGGGCTCCTGGAGCCTGGAGAAGGCGCGGGACGCCGCATGGGCGGCGTTCCGCGCGCTGTGGGGGCTGCGCGCGGTGCCGGAGCTGGCCGAGGAGTTCGCGGAGCGCGTCGACGCCACCGTGGGTCTGGTCGGGCGCTTTCTGCTCACCCCTCTGCCGTCCGGGTGCTGAAGCGGCCCCCGGAGCGGGTGCTGAACGGTCCCCGGTCCGGGTGCTGAAACGGCCCCGGACCGGCTCAGTCCTCGGGGAGCTCGACGGGCGCGATCTCGTCGTACAGATCGCCGGGCCCGGGGTTCTTCGGGTCGGTGCCGCCGCCGAACTGGTGCATGACTCCCCACACCGCGTTGAGCGCGGTCTGGATGGCGCCCTCGGCCCAGCCCGCCGTCCAGGAGATGTCGTCGCCCGCGAGGAAGACGCCGCGCTTGTCGGCGGGCAGCCGGTCCTGCATGAAGTGGGTGAACAGCCGGCGCTGGTAGCGGTAGTGGCCGGGCAGATTGGCCTTGAACGCGCCCATGAAGTAGGGCTCGTTCTCCCAGGACACGGTGACCGGGCTGCCGATGATGTGCTTGCGGATGTCGATGTTCGGATAGATCTCCGAGAGCGACTTGAGCATGACCTCCATCCGCTCGTTCGCCGACAGCGGCAGCCACTTCAGGCTGTCGTCGCACCAGGTGTAGGAGAGGCAGATGACGGCGGGCCGGTCCGGGCCGTTGTCCAGCAGATAGGTGCCGCGGGTCATCCGGTCGGTGAGCGTCATGCTCATCGTGTCCCGCCCGGTGACCTCGTCCTTGTCCAGCCAGAACGGCCGGTCCACCGGCACGAAGAGCTTGCTGGACTCCATGTAGTGGGTGCGCTCGATCGCCGTCCAGTGGTCGATCGGGAAGAGCGAGTCATCGCAGTCGATCTGGGAGAGCAGCATCCAGGACTGCGCGGTGAAGACCACCGCGCGGTACGAGCGGATGTCACCGCTGGCGTCCGTCACCACGACGCGGTCGCCCGCGGCCCGGTGCAGCCGGGTCACGGCCGGGCGGGGCGCACCCTCGTGCAGCGAGGCCAGCGAGGTGCCCTGGGGCCAGTGGACGATCTTCTCGGGCTCGCGCTCCCACAGCCGCAGCGGAAGCTGCTGGCTGCCGCCGACGATGCCGCGGTGGTGGTCGTCGGCCTCGGTGTAGACGACGCGCAGGATCTCCAGGATGGAGTTGGGGAAGTCGGTGTCCCAGCCGCCGGTGCCGAAACCGACCTGGCCGAAGATCTCCCGGTGGCGGAAGGAGGTGAAGGCCGAGGAGTCGCAGAGGAAGCCGTAGAAGGTCTGGTTGTCCAGCTTCTCGACCAGCCGCGCCCAGATCTCCCGGATCCGGGGCACGTCCCGCTCGCGGATGGCGCGGTTCATGTCGGAGAAGTCCGCACCCTCCTCCAGGCAGGCGTTCCAGGCGTCGGCCACCTCGCGGTAGACCGGCGGCAGATCGTCGATGGTGCGGGCGTAGTGGGACTCGCCCTTGAGGTCGACCACGGTCGAGGGGGTCTCGGGGGCCAGCGGGTTGGGGAACGGCTGGGTCTTCAGGTCCACCAGGTCGATGTAGTGCTGGAGGGCGGTGGAGGACGGCGGGAAGCGCATCGCGCCCATCTCGGCGGTCAGCGCGTCGTCACAGCCGTCGAAGCCGACGGTGCGCAGCCGTCCGCCGATCCGGTCGGCCTCGTAGACCACGGGCCGCAGGCCCATCTTCATCAGCTCGTACGCGGCGACGATGCCGGAGAGTCCGCCGCCGACGACCGCGACCTCGGCGCCGTGCTCGGTCGCCGGTATCTGGCCCAGGCCCGCGGGGTGGGCGAGGTAGTCGTCGTAGGCGTAGGGGAAGTCCGGGCCGAACATGGTGATGGGCGGCAGGGCCTCGAGGGCCTGCGTCTCCTGCTCGTCATGGACGGCGGTGGGCACCGTGGACGTCATGGGGTACGGACTCCTTGCTGCTTGGTGCTCAAAAGGGTGGTTCGGGTGCGGCAGGGGCCGGACGGATCAGCTGAGGGAGGTGTAGAGACCGGGGCGGCGGTCGCGCAGATACGGGTTGATCCGGCGCGAGGTCGTCAGCAGTTTGGGATCGACGTCGCCGAGGAGGAGTTCCTCGCCGCGGCCGGCGCGCAGACAGGTGGCGCCGTCGGGCCCGGCCAGACAGCTCAGCCCGACGAAGTCGAACTCGCCCTCGCGCCCGCTGCGGTTGACGTACGCGATGTACATCTGGCTCTCGAAGGCCCGCACCGGAATCAGGGATTCGGCGACGAACTCGAAGGGGTGCATCTGCGCGGTGGGCACCACCAGCAGATCGGTCCCGGCCAGGGCATGCGCCCGTACGTTCTCGGGGAACTCCACGTCGTAGCAGACCAGGATGCCGACGGTCAGCTCGCCGATGGTGGCCTGGACGACGGGGGTCTCCCCGGGGGTGAACGACTCCCGCTCAAAGCAGCCGTAGAGATGGGTCTTGCGGTAGTTGGCCAGCTCGGTGCCGTCCGCGCCCACCAGCCGCGCGGAGTTGTGGACCGCGCCCGCGTGGCTCTCGGGGTAGCCGTAGAGGATGGCGAGACCGTGCGTCGCGGCGATCTCGGCCACGGCCTGGCCGCTCGGCCCGTCGGCCGGCTCGGCCAGCTCCCGCACGCCGCCGCCGATGGCGTAGCCCGTGAGGAACATCTCCGCGGTGACCAGCAGCCCGGCGCCGTCGGCGGCCGCGCGGGCGGCGGCCTCGTCGAGGACCTTGAGGTTACCGGCGGGGTCGCCGGGGTGACCGGAGTTCTGGAGCAGAGCGGTGCGCAGCGGCGGCATGGCAGACCTTGGGAGGAGGAGTACGGGCATAAAAACAGTACGTTGCCTCCGGATCGCCCAACAAGACGACTTCATTGCGTCCGGCGTCGATTCATGACGTATGGGGATCGGTACACGACGATTCATTGCGCATCGCGCGGCCAGGCACCTGCGGGCCAGAGACGCCCGGGAGCCGGTCACGTGCGGGGACCCGCCAGGACGAGCCCCGAAGGGGCGCGGGGAACTGCGCGACCAGCCACGACGGCCCCGCAGCCGATTAACGACAGGTCCGGGCACTCCGCGTGGGCGCGACCAGCCACGACGGCGCCGCAGCCGATCAACGACAGGTCGGGGCACAACAGCGAACCAGGGCCACCCAGCGGAGCGCCTACGTAGGGGCGCCCGAACTAAACCTCCGCAGCAGCGGCGACAGCACCAGCACGGACTTGGTGCGCTCCACGAACGGCTCCCCCGCGATCCGCTCCAGCACCCGCTCGAAGTGGCGCATATCGGCGGCGAAGACCTGGACGACGGCGTCCGCGTCACCGGTGACGGTGGACGCGGACACCACCTCGGGGTAGCGCGACAGGCCCCGGCGGATGTCCTCCGGCGAGGTGTTGTGGCGGCAGAAGAGCTCGATGAAGCCCTCGGTCTCCCAGCCCAGCGCCACCGGGTCGACCCGCACCGTGAAGCCCGTGATGGCTCCCTCCGCGCGCAGCCGGTCCACCCGCCGTTTGACGGCGGGCGCGGACAGCCCGACGATTTCGCCGATGTCGGCGTAGGAGCGGCGGGCGTCCTCGGCGAGGGCGTGGACGATGCGTTCGTCGAGATCGTTCAGTCGCACTGGGGGGCAATCACTTCTCTGCTGTGGCCAGTCGGGATCGGCGCATGCCGTATCCGAAGTACAGCACAAGGCCGACGGCCATCCACACGCCGAAGACCACCCAGGTCACGAACTGCAGGCTGCCCATCATCCACAGACACAGCACGAAGCCGATCACCGGGAAGAGCGGGGACAGCGGCACCCGGAAGGTCCGGGGCATGTCGGGCCGGGTCCGGCGCAGCACGATCACGGCGATGTTGACCAGCGCGAAGGCGAAGAGCGTGCCGATGCTGGTGGCGTCGGCGAGCTGCCCGAGCGGGATCGCGGCGGCGAGCACACCGCAGAAGAGCGAGACGATGACGGTGTTGGCGCGGGGCACCCCGGTCCGGGCGTGGACCGTGGAGAAGACCTTGGGCACCAGCCCGTCCCGGGACATCGCGAAGAGGATGCGGGTCTGCCCGTAGAGCACGGTCAGCACCACGGAGGCGATCGCGATCACCGCGCCGGCCGCCAGCAGCACGGCCCAGATGTTCTGTCCGGTGACATCCTTCATGATCGAGGCGAGCGCGGCCTCCGAGCCGGAGAACTTCTTCCACGGCAGCGCGCCCACCGCCACGGCGGCCACCAGGCAGTACAGCGCGGTGACGATGATCAGCGAGAGCATGATCGCGCGGGGCAGGTCGCGCTGGGGGTTCTTGGCCTCCTCACCGGCCGTGGAGGCGGCGTCGAAGCCGATGTAGGAGAAGAAGAGGGTGGCGCCGGCGGCGCTGACGCCCGCCATGCCCAGCGGCATGAACGGGGTGTAGTTGCCGGCCCGGATGCCGGTGAAGGCGACGGCACAGAAGAGGATCAGCGCCGCGATCTTCACCCCGACCATGATGGCGTTGGCGCGGGCGCTCTCCTTGGCGCCGCCCAGCAGGAACGCCATGGCCAGCAGCACCACGAGCAGCGCGGGCAGATTGAAGATCCCGCCGTCCCCGGGCGGGGCGGCCAGCGCGTCGGGGATGGTGATCCCGAGGGTGCCGTCGAGCAGTTCGTTGAGGTACTCGCCCCAGCCGACCGCGACGGCCGCCACCGAGACGCCGTACTCCAGGATCAGACACCAGCCGCAGACCCAGGCGATCAGCTCGCCCATCGTGGCGTAGGCGTACGAGTAGGAGGAGCCGGAGACCGGGATGGTGCCCGCCAGCTCGGCGTACGACAGCGCGGAGAACAGCGCGGTGAGCCCGGCTATGACGAATGACACGACGACCGCGGGGCCCGCGTCCGGCACCGCCTCGCCGAGCACCACGAAGATGCCGGTGCCCAGGGTGGCGCCGATGCTGATCATGGTGAGCTGCCATACGCCCATCGAGCGCCGGAGGCTTCCGCCCTCGCCCTGGCCGCCCTCGGCGACCAGCCGCTCCACCGGCTTGCGCCGCATCAGCCGGGCGCCCAGCCCGCCGACCGGAGGGTCTGGTTCCGGTTGCTGGGTGGCGGGCGGTGCTGCGCCGTGCTCCAACACTTGGGTGGCTCCTTAATCGCTGCCATCAGGTGGTGGCGACCGACTGCGGACACACGGGTACCCGGGAGGGAAACCCGCAGGTGGGATTCGCCGAGCAGCCGGTCTCCGCCACTCCATGTCAGCGCAAGACCCTATGAGCCGTCCGCCGACGGCCGTAATGGACCATGGTTGCGCATACGTGTCGCAACGTTGCGCGCGGGGGCGCCCGACGGTGAATCGTTGCGAAACACTGAGCTCGTCAGCGCGCGTTTCACCCGAATGCCGCGATACTGCACCATTTTAGCGGTCGTTGGTGGGGACGTGACCACTGACAGTGTGCAACCACCCGATCACTCCCGCCTCGGTGCCGAACCGGTGTTCCGGCCTCGTGACCAGGGGGGTGACAGCGAGCGCTACCCGCTCGAATACTGCGCGAGAGTGTGGGAGGACTTCATCCGGACGCTGGGCCGGATCGAGGCGGACTTCCTCCAGCGCTCCGATACCACAGAACCGGG
>NZ_JAAAYH010000394.1:0-8428 GCF_018035285.1 Streptomyces sp. MK37H
ATATGCGCATCGCCGTAGGACAGTTCGCCGCCTCCCCCGACTGGAAGGACAACCTGGCCGCCTGCCAGGAGCTCACCGCCGAGGCGGTGCGGGGCGGCGCGGATCTGCTCGTCCTCCCCGAGGGCGTGCTGGCCCGCTTCACCGAGGACCGCCACCGGATCCGCGAGGTGGCCCAGCCCCTCGACGGCCCCTTCGTCACCGAGATGCTCGCCGCCACCGCCGGGTCCGCCACCACTGTGGTGGTCGGCATCCATGAGCCGTCCGAGGACGGCCGGGTGTTCAACACCCTGGTGGCGCTGCGCGACGGTGAGTTGATCGCCCGCTATCGCAAGATCCATCTCTATGACGCCTTCGGCGACCTGGAGTCGGCCAACGTCCGCCCGGCGGACGAGCCGCCCGTCGTCATCGATGTGGCGGGCACCAAGGTGGGCCTGATGACCTGCTACGACGTCCGCTTCCCCGAGCTGGCCCGGCTGTTGGTGGACGCCGGTGCCGAGGTGCTGGCCCTGCCCGCGGCGTGGGTGCGCGGCCCGGCCAAGGAACGGCACTGGGAGGTCATGGTCACCGCACGGGCCCTGGAGAACACCTGCTGGGTGGCGGCGAGCGGCGAATGCGGTCCGCGCAACATCGGCAACAGCCTCGTCGTCGACCCCCTCGGCACCGTCCGCTCCCGCCTCGCCGCCGCCCCCGGACTGGCCTGGGCGGACGCCGCTCCCGACGCCACCGCCGCGGCCCGTCGCACCCTTCCCGTCCTGGCCAACCGCCGGTTCGCCGTCGACCCCACCGTCATCCCCCTCGGACCCCTCGGAGCGCCCCAGTGAGCATCCCCATGAGACGTCCCCTGGCCACCGCGGCCACCGCCCTGTCCTGCTGTCTCGCCCTGGCCGCCTGCGGGGCCAACCCGCCCCAGGCGGAGGGCGCCACCGACTCCGGCGGCTCCGGGGCGGCGTCGGCCAAGCACCCGGAGGACAAGGCGCTGCACGCGCGACTGCCCGCGAAGAACCGCACGTCCGGCACGCTGGTGTCGGTCAACAACGGCTCCTTCCCGCCGTACGAGATCGCCGGTTCGGACGGCCACAGCCTCACCGGGGCCTCCGCCGACCTCGCCGAGGCACTCGGGCAGGTCCTCGGCGTGAAGATCCGGCATGTGACCACTGACGGGCTGCCCAGCCAGCTCACCGGCATCAAGGCGGGCCGCTACGACTTCGCCCTCGGCCCCGTCGGCGACTTCAAGGACCGGCAGGGCGCGAACGACTTCGTCGACTGGGTACGGGAATTCGTCGTCTTCGCCGTGCCCAAGGGCAATCCGCACCACATCAACTCCCTGGCCGACACCTGCGGACAGCGGATCGCGGTGATGGCGGGCGGCTCCGCCGAGGGCGTCATCAAGAAGCAGGCGCTCACCTGCGAGAAGGACGGCAAGAAGGCCGTGAAGGTCCAGTCGTACAAGGACCAGCCCGGCTCCATCCTGGCGGTGCGCTCCGGCCGCGCGGACGCCTTCTTCTCCTCCCAGGCGCCGCTCACCTACTTCGTGGCGCAGGCCAAGGACCAACTCGAACTGACCGGCATCGGCAAGGGCAACGGCTTCAGCGACCTCTACCAGGGCGCGGTCGTCGCCAAGGGCTCCCCGCTGCGCGACGTGCTCCTCAAGGCGCTCCGGACCCTCATCGACGACGGCACCTACGGAAAGATCATGAAGAAGTGGGGCCTGTCCGCCAACACCCTCGACAAGCCGGGCGTCAACCTCGGCGGCGAATCCTGATCCTGTGAGGAGGTGAGCCCACCCATGGCCACCACACAACCGCCGACCACCCGGGACGACCCCGGGAGGGCCGAGCTCACGCCCGGTGCCGTCCCCGTCGTCGACGTTGCCGGCGCGTCCCCCGTCCGCCATCCGCTGCGCTGGCTCGCGGTCCTGGTCCTCGCGGTCCTCGGCGCCCAGCTCGGGCACTTCCTGATCACCAACCCGCACTTCGAATGGGGCACCGTCGGCGCCTACTTCGGGGCCCAGCTCATCGGGCAGGGCATCGCCACCACGGTCGAACTGACCGTGATCGCCATGATCATCGGCATCGCCGGCGGTGTGCTCGTCGCGGTGGGGCGGATGTCGGAGAACCGCGTGCTCAGCACGGTCTGCGGCGCCTACGTCTGGTTCTTCCGCGGCATCCCGGTCCTGGTGCAGCTGGTCTTCTGGTACAACCTCTCGGCGCTGCTGCCGAGGATCTCCTTCGGGGTGCCGTTCGGCCCCGAGTTCATCAGCGGGCACACCAACACGCTCATCACGCCCTGGCTCGCCGCCATCCTCGGCCTCGGTCTCAATGAGGCCGCGTATATGGCCGAGATCGTGCGCGGCGGTCTGCTGGGCGTCGACCAGGGCCAGACGGAGGCCGCCGCCGCACTCGGCATGGGCCGCGCGAGGATCCTGCGGCGGGTCGTCCTCCCGCAGGCCATGCGCTTCATCATCCCGCCGACCGGCAGCCAGGTCATCAACATGCTGAAGGCGACCTCGCTGGTGAGCGTGCTCGCTCTGGCCGACCTGCTCTACACCGTCCAGTCGATCTACAACCGCACCTTCGAGACCATCCCGCTGCTGATCGTGGCGTGCCTGTGGTATCTGATCATGACGTCCGTGCTGTATGTCGGCCAGTCGTTCATCGAGCGGTACTACGCCCGCGGGGCGACCCGCCACGCCCCTCAGGGGTTCTGGAACTTCGCGCTCTTCCGCCGGCGCCCGGACGCCCCGTCCCCGGCGGCGGACAGCCCCCTCGCCAAGGAGGAGACATGACGGCCCAGGACACCCAGGAGGCCACCGGCCCGGAGGCGACCGTCGGCGAGCCGACCGCCGCGGAGGTGCCGATGGTCGTGGCCCAGCGGGTCCGCAAGCGGTTCGGGCAGCTTGAGGTGTTGCGAGGTATCGACCTCGAGGTGCGCCGGGGCGAGGTCGTGGTGCTCCTGGGGCCGTCCGGTTCCGGTAAGTCGACCTTTCTGCGCTGCATCAACCACCTGGAGCAGATCGACGCGGGCTCCATCCACGTGGAGGGCAGGCTGATCGGCTTCCGGCGGTCCGGCGGACGCGTCCACCATCTGCGCCCGCGCGAGGTGACCCGGCAGCGACGCGACATCGGCATGGTGTTCCAGCACTTCAACCTCTTCCCGCACCAGACGGTCCTGGAGAACGTCATCGAGGCCCCGGTCGGTGTGCTCGGCCTCTCCAAGGCCGAGGCGCGGAAGACGGCGATGGAGCTGCTGACCCGGGTGGGGCTGGCCGAAAAGGCGGCGTCGTATCCGCGCCAGCTCTCCGGCGGTCAGCAGCAGCGCGTCGCCATCGCCCGCGCCCTGGCCATGCGGCCGAAGCTGATGCTCTTCGACGAGCCGACCAGCGCCCTGGACCCCGAACTCGTCGGCGAGGTCCTGGCGACCATGCGCGACCTGGCCCGGGACGGCCTCACCATGCTCGTGGTGACGCATGAGATCGGGTTCGCGAAGGAGGTGGCGGACCGGGTCGTGTTCATGGACGGCGGCCAGGTGCTGGAGACCGGCACCCCGCGGGAGGTGCTGGACAGCCCGGCCAACCCCCGCACCCGGGCCTTCCTCTCGCGCTTCCTGTAGGGGAGCCGGGCGCGGACGGGGAGCCGCCCACCGGTCAGGACACCGGGCCGTCGCTCAGGACGGCCGCAGGCTGTGCAGCAGCGCGTCGATGAGGGTGCGGTCGTGGTCGTAGGTGAGGCGGCGGCGGGCCGCGTCCGGGGACAGCCAGACCAGGCGGTCGACCTCGCGGTTGGGCACGAAGGGCTCGTCGTGGTCGACCGCCTCCGCCGCCCAGTAGCGGACCTGTTTGGGGCGGCCCTTGGCCACGTAGTGGAGGGTGGGCAGCACCTCCCCCGGGGCGCAGCCCATGCCGGTCTCCTCGGCGACCTCGCGCACCGCGCCGTGCAGCGCTTCCTCGCCGTGCTTCAGCTTGCCCTTGGGATGGGACCAGTCGTCGTAGCGGGGGCGGTGGACGAGGGCGACCTCGAGCCCGCCGCCGCGCGGGGACCGTCGCCACAGCACACAGCCCGCCGCCAGGACCGTCCCGGTGTCCGTTCCGGTGTCCGTTCCGACCAGCCCGTCATCGCGGGAATTCCGCCGGTTCATCCGTCGTCTCTCCCTCCCCGGTCCTCCGCTGTCCTCCGCGTCGTGCCGTGCGTGTCCGCCCTTCGGCGATCCGGGTCCGTCGTCCGGCGTCAGGAGGCTCTGGCGGCGGACACGCGCCGCCAGATCCGGCCGAACGCGAAGCGGGCCGCCTCGACCTCATGCCGCTGATCGGCGTGGAGCACCCCGAGGGCGTACGCCGTCGCCGGGGCGATCCGGGGCGTACGGGCGGCTGCCGCCGCGGCGGCGGCCGCCTCGGCCGCGTCGCGGTGGCGCTCCAGCGCCTGCCCGGCGGCCAGCAGCCGCACCGACAGCGGCGGCTCGGCGTCCACGGGGCCGGAGCCGCCCGGACCGGAACCACCCGGACCGGAACCACCCGGACCGGAGCCGCCGGGCCCGGAGCCGCCCGGGCCGGAGCCGTTGGGCCCGCTCGCCCCGTCCGGCTGCTGCCACGCCTGGTCGAGCACCTCCAGCGCGTACCGCCGCAGCCGCAGCAGATGGCGCACCTGGTGCCAGGGGGCGTCCTGACGCTCGCTGGCGGGCGGGGCGTCCGCCGCGGGAGTCGCCGCCAGGCCGTGGACCAGCGCCTCCGCGTTGTACGGATGCCCGGCGCGGACCAGCGGCAGCGCCTCCACCGCCTCGGCCAGCCGCCGGTTCGCCAACTCGGCGAGCGGCGGCAGCACCTGCCCGGCGGGGCGGGCGGCGTTGGCCTCGTCGAGCGGGACGTCGGAGGCGAGCAGGGCGACGGTGTCGGCGACCGCGTGGAAGCGGGAGGAGCCGAGCGCCTCCAGGGCGGCGGTGTGGGCCCGGGTCCGGGCCAGCGTGAGCTGGCGCTCCAGCAGCGCTCCGGCGCGGGCGGCGCCCACGGTCAGCGCCCCGCCGCGGGCCTCCTCCTCGGCACCGGCCCGCTGGTGGGTCGCGCCCGGCTGGCCGGACCGCTCGCCCTTCTCGCCCCTGGCTCCCCGGCTGCTCTTGTCACCGCGCTCACCGCGCTCACCGCGGCGCCGTCCGGCCGCCCGGCCCTCTTCCCGGTCCCGCTCTCTGTCCCGGTCCCTGGTCGTTCCGGCCGCGCCCTCGGCGCCGGCACCCGCGTCGGCCGGACCGGGCCGCGCACCCTGCCCCCCGACCGGGTCCGCGGCCCCGCCTCCCGGCGCACCGGCGGCCAGGGAGACGCTGCGGCGGGAGGCACGGGTGGAGCGGGAAATCGGGCCCGCGGTGCCGGAGGGGCCGCCCGCGCCATCGACCGCGACCGTGACCCCGCCGCGCGCGGTGCGCGCGGCGCTGGTGGCATGCGCCGCGTTCACAGGCTGTGTGTCGGAGGGCCGCTCGCCCGGGCTCGCGGTCTCGGCGGCCGTTCCCTCACCCTGCGGTGACCGGTCCCAGGGACCGCCCGCGCCCGAGAGCCGGTGCAGGGCGCCGCGCAGCCGGTCCAGCCGCTCCGCGTAGGCGTGTTCCCGCGCCAGCGTGCCGGACAGCCAGGCCAGCTCGGTCCGCAGCTCATCGGACCAGGCCGTGTCGGTGAGCGGGCGGTAGACGTAGAGCGCGCCGCTGATCCGCCGCGCGGCGCGGCGCAGCAGCCGGGCGGCCTCGGCCGCCTCCTGGACGTCGGAGCCGCTCTCGCGGTGCAGCCGCAGGCTGCGCAGGAAGTCCCCGGCCCGGGCGTGCAGATACGCCGACAGCACCTCCCCGGCCGTCGCCGACTCCCACGCGGGCGCTCCCGAAGCCGCCGCCGAAGCCCCCGAAGCCGCCGCGGAAGCCGCCGAAGCCGCCGGGGGTGCCGCCGAAGCCGCCGAAGGTGCCGCCGCGCCCTCCGCCGCCCGGTCCGTCACGCCGTCGGTCCCCGGGCAGGACGGGTCGGCGGCCGGGTCCGCGGCGCCCGTCATCCCGGCCGGCGGCAGGTCATGTCGTTGAACCACGCCGTCGCCTCCGGGCGTCGATGAGCATCTCCTGAACGTTCCGCAGCGGCTGGCCGTCCGCGTCCGCGGCGTGCCGGGTCCACTCGCCGTCCGGGCCCAGGTGCCAGGAGGAGGTGGAGTCGGCCATCCCGGTCTCCAGCAGGCGGTTGAGGGCGGCGCGGTGACCGGTGTCGGTGACCCGCACCAGCGCCTCGATCCGGCGGTCGAGATTGCGGTGCATCATGTCGGCGCTGCCGATCCACACCTCCGGCTCGCCGCCGTTCCCGAACGCGAACACGCGCGAATGCTCCAGGAAGCGTCCGAGGACCGAACGGACCCGGATGTGCTCCGAGAGCCCGGGGACGCCCGGCCGCAGCGCGCAGATGCCGCGCACCCACACATCCACCGGCACCCCGGCCTGCGAGGCCCGGTAGAGGGCGTCGACGACGACCTCGTCGACCATCGAGTTGACCTTGATCTTGACGTAGGCCGGGCGGCCCGCCCGATGGTGGGTGATCTCCTTGTTGATCCGGGTGATCAGCCCGCCGCGCAGCGACTTGGGGGCGACCAGCAGCCGCCGGTAGTTCTCCCGCCGGGAGTAGCCGCTCAGCCGGTTGAAGAGGTCGGAGAGGTCCGCGCCGACCTGGGAGTTCGCCGTCAGCAGCCCCAGGTCCTCGTACAGCCGGGCGGTCTTGGGGTGGTAGTTGCCGGTGCCCACGTGCGAGTAGCGGGTGAGGGTGTCGCCCTCCTGGCGGACCACCAGCGACAGCTTGCAGTGGGTCTTCAGCCCCAGCAGGCCGTAGACCACGTGGCAGCCGGCCTCCTCCAGCTTGCGCGCCCACTTGATGTTGGCGTGCTCGTCGAAGCGGGCCTTGATCTCGACCAGCGCCAGCACCTGCTTGCCGGACTCGGCGGCGTCTATGAGCGCGTCAACGATCGGCGACTTGCCGGAGGTGCGGTACAGCGTCTGCTTGATCGCCAGGACGTCCGGATCGGCGGCGGCCTGCTCCAGGAACGCCTGCACGGAGGTGGAGAAGGAGTCGTACGGGTGGTGGAGGAGGACGTCCCGCTCGCGCAGCGCCGCGAAGATGTCCGGCGGGGAGGCGGACTCCACCTCGGCGAGGTCCCGGTGGGTGCCCGCCACGAACTTGGGGTACTTCAGCTCCGGCCGGTCCAGCGCGGCTATGCCGAACAGGCCGGTGAGGTCGAGCGGCCCGGGCAGCGGATAGACCTCCGCGTCCGAGACCTTCAGCTCGCGCACCAGCAGGTCCAGCACATACGGGTCGATGGACTCCTCGACCTCCAGCCGCACCGGGGGCCCGAAGCGGCGGCGCAGCAGTTCCTTCTCCAGGGCCTGGAGAAGGTTCTCGGCGTCGTCCTCCTCGACCTCGAGGTCCTCGTTGCGGGTGACCCGGAACATGTGGTGCGCGAGCACCTCCATCCCCGGGAAGAGCGCCTCCAGATGCGCCGCGATCACGTCCTCCAGCGGCACGTACCGCTGCGGCGACGCCTCCAGGATCCGGGAGAGCGACGGCGGGACCTTCACACGTGCGAAGTGATCATGCCCGCTGACGGGGTTGCGCACCACGACCGCGAGATTGAGCGAGAGCCCCGAGATATACGGGAAGGGGTGTGCCGGGTCCACGGCGAGCGGGGTCAGCACGGGGAAGATCTGCTGCCGGAAGAGGGTGAAGAGGCGGGACTGCTCCTTCTCCGTGAGATCCGGCCAGCGGACCAGATGGATGCCCTCCTCCGCGAGCGCCGGGGCGACATCCTGCTGGTAGCAGGCGGCGTGCCGGGCCATGAGCTCACGGGACCGGTTCCAGATCAGCTCCAGCACCTCGCGCGGCTGCAGCCCGGAGGCCGAGCGGGTGGCGACCCCGGTGGCGATGCGCCGCTTGAGGCCGGCGACCCGCACCATGAAGAACTCGTCCAGATTGCTGGCGAAGATCGCCAGGAAGTTGGCCCGCTCCAGCAGCGGGGTGGACGGGTCCTCGGCCAGCTCCAGCACCCGCTCGTTGAACGCGAGCCAGCTGCGCTCCCGGTCCAGGAACCGCCCCTGCGGCAGCTCCCCGTCCTCCGTGCCGGGCCCGGTGCCTTCCTCGTACGAGTCCAGGTCGGCGTCGAGATCGGGGTCGAGCGACCGCACCGGTGCGGCGACAGCATGCGGCCGGTGGGCCGCGATGGACCCGACCGAAGGCTGGGAGGGGGGCTGGGGCTGCGGGGAAACCGATGCCTGACCGCTTGTGTGGCTCATGAACTCATTGTTCCGCGCCGGAGGTGAATACGGCGTGGCGGAAGCGGGTGCGGAAACGGCACGGAGCCTCCGGTTCGACGAATTCGGCACAGCGGGCTGCATTCAGTGATGCTCGCAACCAAGGTTGAATCGCCGGTAACGGACA
>NZ_JAAAYH010000395.1:0-8419 GCF_018035285.1 Streptomyces sp. MK37H
CCACAGGCGGATGTTGTCTATCAGGCGGGTGGCGCCGACCTTGGCGGCGACGGCCAGCACGGCCTCGCCAGTGTGTCCGTCGGAGACCTCGGTGAAGTCGGCGGGGTCGACCAGGGCCAGATAGTCCAGGACGAGCGGCGGTTCGAGCCCCGCCGCCTCGTCGAGCACCGCCCGCGCCGCGGACCGCACCGCGGCGGGCGACGCGACCCGTATGAGCTCATGCTCCTCGGACCCGGCCGGGCCCTCCCCGGCCGCCAGCAGCCCCGCGTCGCGCCCCGCGAACAGCGCCCGGGACAGGGCCAGCGCGGTGTCCCGCTCCTGGGCCGTCAGATAGCGGTTACGGCTGGAGAGGGCGAGCCCGTCGCCCTCCCGGACGGTGGGGACGCCGACGATCTCCACGGGGAAGTTCAGGTCGCGGACCATCCGGCGGACCAGCGACAGCTGCTGGGCGTCCTTCTCGCCGAAGAAGGCGATGTCGGGGCGGGTGAGATGGAGCAGCTTGCCGACGACGGTGAGCATCCCGTCGAAGTGGCCGGGGCGCGAGGCGCCCTCATAGCGCTCGCCCACGGTCCCGGCGGTGATCCGGACGCCCGGCTCGCCGCCCGGATAGACCTCCTCGGCGGTGGGGGCGAAGACGATGTCCGCGCCCGCCTCGGCCGCGACCTCGAGGTCGGCGTCGAGGGTGCGCGGATAGCGGTCGAGGTCCTCGCCCGCGCCGAACTGCAGCGGATTGACGAAGATGGTGACGGTCACCATGCCCTTGGCGCCCACCCGGGCGCGGGCGGCGCGGATGAGCGAGGCGTGCCCGTCGTGCAGCGCGCCCATGGTCATCACGACGGCCGTGCGCCCCGGCACGGCGAAGTGGGCGAGCGCCGCGTCCAGATCCGGGCGATGACGGAACAGCTCCACATCCGGCTCCCCTGGAAGCGCCTTGGTCCACAGCTTCGGGCTCATGTCTCGCTGCCTCCCCGGCCCCGCGCGTCGGTCACGTCCGAGAGCACGCCCAGCAGGTCCTCGGCGAGCTCCGGCTTGAGCAGACCGTGCGCGAGCGCCCGGTCCGCGGTCGTACGGGCCATGGCCAGATAGCCGGCGACGGCGTGCGGGGCGTGCCGCCGCAACTCGGCGACATGGGCGGCCACCGTGCCCGCGTCGCCACGCGCTACCGGACCGGTGAGCGCGGCGTCACCGCTGCGCAGCGCGTTGTCCAGCGCGGCGCCGAGGAGCGGGCCGAGCATCCGGTCGGGGGCCTCGACCCCGGACGCGCGCAGCAGCTCCAGGGACTGGGCGACCAGCGTGGTGAGGTGGTTGGCGCCGATGGCGAGGGCGGCGTGATAGAGCGGACGGGACTCCTCCGCGATCCACTCGGGCTCGCCGCCCATCTCGATGACCAGCGCCTCGGCCGCCAGCCGCAGCTCCTCGGGGGCGGTGACGCCGAAGGAGCAGCCGGCCAGCCGCTGGACGTCCACCGAGGTGCCGGTGAAGGTCATGACGGGGTGCAGCGCGAGCGGCAACGCACCGGCCCGCAGCGCGGGCTCCAGCACGCTGACGCCGTAGCGGCCGGAGGTGTGCACCAGCAGCTGGCCGGGGCGCACCGCGCCGGTTTCGGCGAGGCCGCCGACCAGCTCCGGCAGCGCGTCGTCGGGGACGGTGAGCAGCACCAGTTCGGCCCGCGCCAGCACCTCGGAGGGCGGCACGATGGGGACTTCGGGAAGCAGGGCGGCGGCCCGGCGCACGGAGGCGTCGGAGACACCGGACGCGGCGACCGGGCGGTGCCCGGCGAGTCTGAGTGAGGCGGCGAGGGCCGGGCCGACGCGGCCCGCGCCGACGACCCCGACGGTGAGCCGGGCAGGTCGGTCCTGCGGCTCAGGCAGTGGTTGAGCGTTCACGCGACAACGGCCTTCCGTTCCAGTCCTCAGGGGTACCGGACGATTCCCCGCCATGCTACGCGAGTGTTTCCGGGGGGTTTGGCCGCACGCCCGGGCCTGTGGACAACTCTGTGGTCCGATGGACAGACGTGCGACATGATCAGCCCATGACGGACGGGACGGACGAGGCAGACGAGATGGACGGCACGGGCGGCGGGACGGAGCGGGCCGCGCGGGCGCGCCGCCGCGCGGCCTGGCACGGTGCCGAGCGGACGCTCGCGCGCGGGCCCGCCGAGGTGCGGATCGCCGAGCGGCTGGCCGCCCTCACGACCGCCCTTACGGCCGACACCGCGTCGTACGACGGGGACGGCTGGGTGGACATCTACGGCGACGGCATCGTCGAGGAGCTCGAGCAGCGGGTCGCCGAGCTGCTCGGCATGGAGGCCGCCGCGTTCTTCCCCACCGGCACCATGGCGCAGCAGGTCGCGCTGCGCTGCTGGGCGGGGCGGACCGGCAGTCCGGTGGTGGCGCTGCACCCGCTGGCCCATCTGGACATGCACGAGCGGGACGCGTACCTGACGGTGAGCGGGCTGCGCGCGGTGCGTCCGACCAGCGAGCCGCGGCCGCCCACGGCCGAGGAGATCCGGGGCCTGGACGAGCCGTTCGGCACCCTCGCCCTCGAACTCCCGCTGCGCGACGCCGGATTCGTGCTGCCCGAGTGGGACGAGCTGGTCGCGGCCGTGGAGGCGGCCCGGGAGCGGGACGCGGTGGTGCACTTCGACGGGGCGCGGCTGTGGGAGTGCACGGCGCACTTCGGCCGGGAGCTGCCGGAGATCGCCGCCCTGGCGGACTCCGTCTATGTGTCCTTCTACAAGTCGCTCGGCGGCCTCTCGGGAGCGGCGCTGGCCGGGCCCGAGACCCTGGTGACCGAGGCCAGGGCGTGGCGCCACCGATACGGCGGCCAGCTCTTCCAGCAGTGGCCGGTGGCGCTGGCCGCGCTGGACGGCCTGGACCACGAGCTGCCGAGGCTGCCGTCGTACGTGGCGCACGCGCGGGTCGTGGCCGAGGCGCTGCGGACGGCGTTCACGGCCGCGGGGGTGGGGTGGTCCCGGGTGCACCCCGAGGTGCCGCACACCCACCAGTTCCAGGTGTGGCTGCCGTATCCGGCGGCGGTGCTGGACGAGGCGGGGGTACGGCTGGCGGAGGAGACCCGGACGGTGCTGTTCCGTCGCTGGCGGGAGCCGGGGCCGCCCGGCCTGGCCGTGACGGAGCTGACGGTCGCCTCATCCGCACTCGAGTGGACGGCCGACGACGTCACGGCCGCGGCCGACGCCTTCCTCACCCGGGTCCGGGAGCTCATGGAGGTCCGGGAGGTCACGGAGATCCTGGACCTCACGGAGGGCTGACCGGCGCCGCGCGAACGCCTCCCTGACCGCCCTTACGGAGCGCAGTGCATCCGTAAGGCGGCCATGACGGCCGCGGCGGCGGACCGGGCGGCCCTCCGTCACGGCCCGGAAGTCGCGGTACTCCCGCAGCTCCCGGAGGGTGCGCCAGTCGTGCAGGACCGGTGCGGGCGGGGCGGGCTCGCCGCGCTGGGCGGCCCGGTACAGGTCGAGTGCGTAACTCTCGGTGAGGGACATGGCTCGACGGTCCGCCCGGCCCGGGGTGCCGGTCACGCCGTTTGACGATGGGCGTCAAACGAGGGGGACGCCGGGTCCGGGCTCCCGCACCATGGCTTCATGGCCAATGTCATCGACATCGCCGGGCTGCCGCCCGAGCGCATCGTCTTCAGCCCGTCCCCGCTCGCCGAGCTGGGCGCCGCGCTCCATGTACTGTCCGGGCCCGGCCACCACCCCGGGCTGCACGGCTGGGCCACCGCCACCGCCTCGGCGCTCAAGCCGGATCTCGCGGACCGGCTCTGCGAGGCGGACTTCCTGTGGCGCACCGCCCGCTCCGATCTGCTGCTCCCGGCCGCCCCCGGGGCGACGCTCGCCGAGGAGCTGGACGCGCTGGACCGGATCGACGACGAGACGTTCGTGGCGGCCGCCTTCGAGATCGCCTGCTCCACCTCGTACACCCGGCACACCCCCTCGCCGCTGGTCGACGCGGGCGAACGGGCCCGGGTCCGCGAGATGGCGGCCGCCCGGGGGCCTCGGCAGGCGGCCTTCACCGACCGCATGCTGGAGGACCCGGACGGGCTGCGGGTCTGGTTGCGGCGGCTGCTGGACGACTGCGACCAGGCGTTCTTCGCCGACACCTGGCGGCGGGTGCGGATCCAGCTGGCCGCCGACGCCCGCCACAAGGCCGAGCTGCTCCAGCGCAAGGGGCTCGCGGAGGCGCTGGCGGCGGCCTCCGCCGCGCTGTCGCTGTCGGAGGACGGGGACAGCATCCTGGTCGACAAGCTGGCGGGCGGCCGTACGACGGCGTACGGCGACGGCGTCACCTTCATCCCGACCGCCTTCGGCTGGCCGCACCTCGTCGTTCTGCACGCCCCCGGCTGGCGCCCGGTGATCCAGTACCCGGTCGCCACGCCCGAGCTGCCCCCGCCCGCCGCCCTGGAGTTCGTCCAGCGCCGCCTCGAGGCCCTGGCCCACCCGATGCGGATGCGGCTGTGCCGCACCCTGGCCCGCGGCCCGCACACCACCGGTGAGCTCTCCGAGTCGTACGGCATCACGCCCCCGGAGGTCTCCCGCCATATCGCCGTGCTGAAGAAGGCCGGTCTCCTCACCACCCGCCGCCGCGGCCGCTATGTGCTGCACCAGCTCGACCTGCCGTCGGTGGCCCGGCTGGGCAGCGACTTCCTGGAGAGCGTTCTGCGGTAGGGCGCCGACCCCGCCTAAAATGTCCACCGCACAGTGAACGCGGTCGGAACGGCGAGCGGCGGAGGAGCGGCGATGAGCAACCGAAGCCACCGGTCCGCGCCGCTCCACACCCACCCCGACGACGTCCCCGTGCAGACCGCGCTCGCGGCGCTCGCCGACCCCGTACGGCTCCAACTGGTCCGCGAACTCGCCACGGCGGCCGACTGGGAGCACACCTGCGGCACCTTCGACGTCCCCGTGGGCAAGGCGGCCCTCAGCCATCACTTCTCGGTGCTGCGCGCGGCCGGCCTGATCGAGCAGCGCGACCTGGGCCCCAAGCGGGTCAACCGGCTGCGCCGCCCCGAGTTCGACCAGCGCTTCCCCGGACTGCTCGACCTGGTCCTCCGCGAGCGCCCACAGAACGGCGAGGACGCACGGTAGGACGGCCGGACGAACGGCAAGGCGACCGCTTCAACCGTAAGACGGCCGCGCCAACCGTAAGACGGCCACGCCAACCGTAAGACGGCCACGCCAACCGTAAGGACGCCGCCTCAACCGTAAGGACGCCGCCTCAGCGCACCGGTCCGGTCGGCCCCCCGGCCCGGACCAGTCCGGTCTCGTAGGCCATCACCACCACCTGCACCCGGTCCCGCAGCTCCAACTTGGTGAGGATGCGGCCGACATGGGTCTTCACGGTCGCCTCGGACAGCACCAGCCGCGCCGCGATCTCGCCGTTCGACAGCCCCTGCGCGACCAGCAGCACCACCTCGCGCTCCCGGTCGGTGAGCCGGTCCAGCTCCGGACGGGCCCGGCCCCCGGAGCCACCGGCCCCGCTGCCCGGCAGTATCGGCGCGAACCGGTCCAGCAGCCGCCGCGTCGTACTGGGCGCGACCACCGCGTCGCCGCTGTGCACCGCGCGGATCGCCGCGAGCAGCTCGCCCGGCGGCACATCCTTGAGCATGAAGCCGCCCGCCCCGGCCTTGAGCGCGGAGAAGGCGTACTCGTCCAGGTCGAACGTGGTCAGGATGATGACCTTCGGCGCCCCGTCCCGCTCGCATATCCGCCGGGTCGCCTCCACCCCGTCCAGCTTGGGCATCCGGACGTCCATGAGGACGACGTCCACCGCGGTGGAGCGCAGCACCTGGAGCGCCTCCACCCCGTCGCCCGCCTCGGCGACGACCTCCATATCGGGCTGGGCCGCGAGCACCATCCGGAAGCCGGTGCGCAGCAGCACTTGGTCATCGACGAGCATGACGCGGATCGACATCCCGGACGGTCCCTTCCCTCTGGCCTGACAGCCGGCCTACAGCACCTATCAGATGGCTCAACGAACCGGCTTCAGCGGCAGCAGCGCGCTGATCCGGAAGCCGCCGCCCGGTCGCGGGCCCGCGTCGAGCGTGCCGCCCACCATGCCGACGCGCTCCCGCATCCCGATCAGACCATGGCCGCTGCCGTCGGCGCCGCCGTCCTCGTACATCTCGCGCTGCGCACCCCGCCCGTCGTCCTCGACCAGCAGCCCGAGCCCGTCGTCGAAGTAGGTGAGGCGGACGCTCGCGCCCACGTCCGGGCCGCCGTGCTTACGGGTGTTGGTGAGCGCCTCCTGCACGATGCGGTACGCGGTCAGCTCGACCCCGCTGGGGAGCTGGCGCGGGCTGCCCACGACCTTGAAGTCCACCGGGAGCCCGGCGCCGCGCACCTGCTCCACGAGCTCGTCGATCTGCTCGACGTCCGGCTGCGGGACGTAAGTGTTCTCCTCGCCCGGCTCCCCGGTGCGCAACACGCCCAGCAGCCGCCGCATCTCGGCGAGCGCCTGGCGGCCGGTGCCGGAGATCGTCTCCAGCGCCTGCCGGGTCTGTTCGGGCGAGGAGTCCAGGACGTACGCGGCGCCGTCCGCCTGCACCACCATCACCGACACGTTGTGCGCCACGACATCGTGCAGCTCCCGCGCGATCCGGGCGCGCTCGGCGGCCACCGCGACCTTCGACTGCGCCTCGCGCTCCTTCTCCAGCCGGGCGGCCCGCTCCTCGAGCTGCGCGTAGTAGGCGCGGCGGGTGCGGATCGAGTCGCCGAGCACCCAGGCCAGGACGAAGGGGATGGAGACGAAGACCGCCGAGACCACGTCCTCCCACCAGCCCTGCTGGGAGTGCGGCCAGCGGAGGGTGGCGAGGGGGGCCGCGCTGATCGCCACGCCCAGCGCGAAGCGGGAGGCGGGGCGCGAGGAGGTGACCGCCACCGTGTAGACGATCACCAGCATGGCGAAGTCGGCCACATTGGGCTGGACGTTCGCGGCCATCTGGGCGAGACCGCACAGGATGGCCAGCACCAGCATCTTCTCGGGGGCGCGGCGGCGCAGCGCGACCGTCGCCCCCAGCGCCAGGGCGATCGGCACGCCCGCGACGCGGGAGCCCCGGCCCAGCGACGCCTCCACGAGCCACAGGAACCCGGAAGCGACAAGGAGGACGGCCCAGAAGGTGTCCACCCCTGTCGGATGCCTGCGGAGAAATTCGTAGAGGCGCTGCACGTCACCCAGCGTAGGCATCGCCGGACCCCTCCCGGGTCAGCCCGAGGGGCGATCCGCGACCCCCGGCCCTACTCCCCAAGGTGGAGACCACTCCGCATAGCGTGGCGGTGTGGCGAGTGAGAAGCATGAGTGGAGCGGATGGCGTACGGCGGCCGAACGCGCGCTGTACGGAGCGGGCGGCTTCTTCCGCCGCCCGGAGGGCCCGGCAGGGCATTTCCGCACGTCGGTGCATGCCTCACCGCTGTTCGCACGGGCGGTCGCGGAGCTGCTGTGCCGGGTGGACGAGGCGCTGGGGCGCCCCGCCGAGGTGGCGCTGGTGGACCTGGGCGCCGGCCGCGGTGAGCTGCTCACACGGGTGCTCGCCCTCGCCCCCGGTCTGCCGCACGGGCTGGGCCGGCGGCTGCGTCCGTACGCGGTGGAGCGGGCGGAGCGGCCGGCGGGCCTGGACGGGCGGATCGGCTGGCTCGACGCCCCGCCGGAGGGGTGCGCGGGGCTGCTGTTCGCCAATGAGTGGCTCGACAACGTGCCCGTGGACGTGGCCGAGACCGACGCGGACGGCGTGCCCCGCCGGGTCGAGGTGGATCTCGCCTCCCTGGACGGCACCGAGCGGCTGGGCGACCCGGTGGACGGCGAGGACGCGGCGTGGCTGGACCGCTGGTGGCCCCTGGCGGGCGCCGAACCGGGGCTGCGCGCCGAGATCGGCCATCCCCGCGAGGCGGCCTGGGCGCGGGCCGTCGGCTCCCTGCGGGCGGGCCTCGCGGTCGCCGTCGACTACGCCCACGAACGCGCCACCCGGCCCCCCTTCGGCACGCTGACCGGCTTCCGCGAGGGGCGCGAGGTCCGGCCCGTCCCCGACGGGTCCTGCGATCTGACGGCGCATGTCGCGATGGACGCGTGCGCCGCCGCGCTGGACGCGTCCGCCACCGCGTCCGCCACCGCGTCCGCCGCGGCCGGGCCCGGCGCCGGGCTGATGACCCAGCGCGAGGCCCTGCGCGCCCTGGGCCTCGACGCCCGCCGCCCCCCGCTCGCCCTGGCCTCCACCGATCCCACCGCCTACGTCCGCGCCCTCAGCGCGGCGGGCGAGGCCGCGGAGCTGACCGACCCCGCGGGCTTGGGCGCCTTCACCTGGCTCCTGCACCCGGTGAACCTGCCCCACGACGTGCTCCGGCCGTAGAGAGTGTCCGACGGAGCTTGGCGCCTGCGGCGGGCCACGCGGCGGAGCCGCATATCGA
>NZ_JAAAYH010000396.1:0-8403 GCF_018035285.1 Streptomyces sp. MK37H
CGGTCCAGCTCCAGGGCGGTCCGCCGCCCCGCCCAGGCGAATCCGGCCTCGGTCGACTCCCCTTCGCGCCACCGCGCGTCCCGCAGCCGCACCCGCACCGCGTACGCCGGAACGCCGCCCCGGACCCACTCCCCCAGCTTCGCCAGCACCCCCTCGCCGAAGGCCGCGCCGAACTCCGGCGGCAGTTCGGCCCCCGGCACGTCGTTGACGAACACGGGGGCTCCGGCGGGGTCCCCGTCGGCCGGAAGCGGTTCGACGTCCGCGGAGGTGAGCGCGTACGGCCGCACCCCTCCCTCGCTCGACACCAGCGCCTGCACATCGCGGAGCGGGCGTTTGAGGCGGTGGGGATGGTCGTGAACCGCTGACATGGGGCCACCGTACTGGCGGCCGCGGGATATGCTGTCGATCACTTGAATCCTCGGGGGGAGAGTTCCGCATGCTCGATCGTCTGGCGGTCCATGAGCTGATCCACCGCTGGTGGTTCGCCTTCGACGAGGGGCAGTTCGACGTCTGGCCCGAGCTGCTGACCGAGGACGTCCACATCACCTCCCGCTCGGACACCGGCAAGTCCCCGTACGAGGAGTTCATCGCCTCCGACAACCGGGGCCGCGAGCAGGTGATCGCCTGGCAGCGGCAGCACCGCGAGGCGGCCGGCTATCCGCTGCGCCACAACGCCTCGAACATCCACATCGAGCGGGTCGACGGCGATGACATCTCGGTCGTGTCCTATATGTACGCCACCAACATCACCGACGGTCAGGTGACCCCGATCGCCGGCGGTGTGGTCCGCTGCGTGGTCCGCTCCGACGGTGCCACCTACCGCCTCGCGGAGCTCCACATCGTGCTGGACACCCACGCGGTGGCCTTCACCGAGCGCCAGGTGTAGCGCTCACATCCGTTCGGGCGCCGAAACCCCGAGCAGCCGCAGCCCGTTGCCCAGCACCACCCTGCCGGCCTCCGTCAGCCACAGCCGGGCCCGGGTGCGGTCGTCCGGATCCTCACCCGCCCGCGGCAGGACGCGGCAGGCGTCGTAGAAGCGGTGGTACGTGCCGGCCAGCGCTTCCAGATAGTGCGCCACCCGGTGCGGCTCGCGCAGCGTGGCGGCCGTGGCCACGACCTGCGGGAACTCGGCCAGCACGCCCAGCAGATCGGTCTCCCGCTCATGGGTGAGCAGGGCGGCGTCGAAGTCCTCCGGCGCGCCCTTCCCGATCCCGGCTTCCTCCGCCCTGCGCCGCACGGCGCACGGCCGCGTGTGCGCGTACTGGACGTAGTAGACGGGATTGTCGTTCGACTGCCGGGTGAGCAGGTCGATGTCGAGGTCGATCATCGCGTCCACACTGGCCCGCGCGAGCGCGTACCGCGCGGCGTCCACGCCGACCGCCTCGACCAGATCGTCCAGGGTGAGGACCGTGCCGGCCCGCTTGCTCATCCGGACCGGCTCACCGTCCCTGACCAGGTTGACCAGCTGACCGATCAGGATCTCCAGACGCGTGTCCGGGTCGTCGCCGAAGCAGGCCGCCATGGCGCGCATCCGGCCCACATAGCCCGCGTGGTCGGCGCCGAGCATGATGACGACCCGTTCGAAGCCCCGGGACCGCTTGTTGAGGTAGTACGCGCAGTCCGCGGTGAAGTACGTCCAGGAACCGTCGCTCTTCACCAGGACCCGGTCCTTGTCGTCGCCGAAGTCCGTGGTGCGCAGCCAGACCGCGCCCTGGTCCTCGAAGACGTGGCCGCCCTCCCGCAGACGGGCGACAGCGGCGTCCAGATCCCCTCCGTCGTGCAGGTCCTTCTCGTTGAAGTAGACGTCGAAGCGGGTACCGAACGCGGCGAGCGACGTCCTGATCTCGTCGAACATCAGCGCCGTGCCCACCGCCCGGAAGGCGGCGAGGGCCTCGGGCTCCGGCAGTTCCAGGGCCCCGGGCCGCCGGCGCAGCACCTCGGCGGCGATCTCCTGGATGTACGCGCCGCTGTAGCCGTCCTCGGGCACCGGTGAGCCCTGTGCCGCGGCGAGCAGCGAGCGGGCGAACCGGTCGATCTGCGCGCCGGCGTCGTTGAAGTAGTACTCCCGGGACACATCCGCGCCCGCCGCCTCGAGCAGCCGCGCGAGCACATCACCCACGACCGCCCACCGGGCCCCGCCGATGTGCACCGGCCCGGTGGGGTTCGCCGAGACGAACTCCAGATTGAGCCGAAGGCCCCCGAGCCGGTCCGTACGGCCATAGGCGTCACCGGCCAGGACGATGTCGCGCGCCACGGAGCCGATCGCCGCGCTCTCCAGCGTGATGTTCAGGAATCCGGGGCCCGCGACCTCGGCCTTCGCCACTCCGTCGGCCGCGGCCACCAGCGGGGCCAGCACCTCGGCCACGGCACGGGCGGGCAGGCCCGCGGAGCCGGCGAGTCGCAGGGCGACATTGGTCGAGTAGTCGCCATGACTTCGGTGCCGGGGGCGCTCCACGCGGATCTCCCGCGGCGCCTCTCCCGTAAGACGTCCGGACTGGATGGCCTGGTGTACGCCGTCGGAGATGACGGCCGCGAGATCCTCTGGAGTCACGGTGACGACGCTACCGGGACGTATGCCGTCGAAGACACCGAATATGCGGGCGGTGCCGCACGACGATGGCGGCGGCCACCTCGAAGAGGTGACCGCCGCTCCCCCGTGTGATCCCCCGTCGGCTCTGCGGACCGTGCGGCTTCGGGCTTACCAGCCCTTGGTCACGCGGTAGGCCTTCAGGGATCCGCAGTTCGATCCGTAGGTCCAGGTGGACTGGTTGTCGATGCCCCCGGCCCAGTCCACGCACTTGCCGCGCCCGTCGCCGTACACCGGCCCCGCGTACGAGGTGTACGCGCCGCCGTCCTCGGCCGACTCGTCGGCGCCCTGAACGTACAGGTAGGCGAACATGGGAACCGGCTTGCCCGTGGCGTTCCGGACGGTGACCACGCAGTTCTTGCCCTTGGCGGAGTTGTAGGTGAGGAAGACGGTGCCCTTGGAGCCGATGGGCGCCGAGTTCACCACCTTGTACCCGCTGCCGCACACCCCGTTGTACGAGGCCGTGGCGGCGGCGGACGCCTGGGGCGTCAGGGCCACGGTGCCCGCGATGGCGGTGGCGAGGACCGCGGTGACGGCCATACGGCGAGAAAGATTCATTTGTCCCCCTTAATGATTCTTCATGGGCGTAGGCGCTGTTTGCGTCTGCCTAGGGAGACATGCGGAGATGGCGGATGGTTGTACGCCGTCATGACGCGGCTCACGGCGGCCAGTTGAACGCGCGGACCGGGCTTCCCGTACTCCTCGGGACGGGCGAGCCGCCCGTCGCCGCACCGACCCGGAGGGCCGCACCGGATGATCTCGTACCGCACCGCCGCCGTGGGCGCTCTTCTCGGGGCCCTCCCCTGTCTGTTCACGGCGCTGGCCGCTCCGCCCGCGCAGGCGCACGGGGCGCCGACGGACCCGGTGAGCCGGACGTTCGCCTGCTCCCCCGAGGGCGGGGGCGCGGCGCGGTCGGCGGCGTGCCGGGCGGCCCGGGCCGCGGGCGACCCGGAGGCCGCGGACTGGGACAATCTGCGGATCGCGGGGGTGGCGGGCAAGGACCGGGAGCGGATCCCGGACGGAAAGCTGTGCAGCGGGGGCCTGGAGGCGTACCGGGGTCTGGACCTGCCGCGCGCCGACTGGCCTTCGACGCGGCTGTCGGCCGGGGCGGATCTCACGCTCACCTATCGGTCGACCATCCCGCACACGGGGACCTTCGAGCTGTATCTCACCAGGGAGGGCTACGATCCCAAGCGGCCGCTGAAGTGGTCCGATCTGGAGGCGAAGCCGTTCGCCACGGCCAAGGACCCCGCTCTGGTGGACGACGCGTACCACATCAAGGCCACGCTGCCCGCCGACCGGACCGGCCGTCAGCTGCTCTACACGATCTGGCGGAACACCAGCACCCCGGACACCTACTACTCGTGCTCCGATGTGGTGTTGGGGGCCCCGGCGAAGGACTCCCCGGGCGCGGCCCCGTCGTCCGGGGCCGCCGCCCCGCCGTCTCAGGCCGCCACGCGGCCCACGGAGCCGTCCCGTGCCGCCGCCACGCCCTCCCGGGCCATCTCCTCCGCCGCCGCCGAGGGCGACGGGAACACCACTCCGGTGCTGCTCGCCGGTGGCGCGTCCGTGCTGGTGCTCGGCGCGGGTGTCGCCGCCACCGTACGACGGCGACGCCCGAGCCGCTGACCAGCCTGACGGTCCTGGCGGGCCGTCACCGGTAGCCGTACCGGGCCGTGACGTGGCGCGGGTAGTAGCGCTCGTCGGGCGCGGGCCGGTACTCCTTCCAGCGCGGGGTGTCACCGGTGGGCTGGTCGCCGAGGACGGTCACCCGCTGCCCCCTGCGGGGCTCGGTGTAGTCGTTGACGGCCAGGTGCTGGGTGGCGCGGTTGTCCCACATGGCGACGGCGCCGGGCTGCCAGCGGTAGCGGCAGTTGAACCGGGGTGACTCGGAGTGCTCGAAGAGGTACTGCAGCAGGGCGTCGCTCTCCGGACGGCTGAGCTGCGGGATGTGCGAGGTCCACATGCGCGTGACGTACAGCGAGCGCCTGCCGGTCTCGGGGTGGATCCGCACCACCGGGTGTTCCGCGGAGTGCTCACCGGTCTGCGGGGTGTTGAGGACGTGGACGGCGGTGAGCCCGTCGAGGAGTTCGCGCATCGGCTCGGAGAGTGTCTCGTAGACCAGGTACTGGTTGCTCCACATGGTGTCGCCTCCGGAGGCGGGGCACACCTGGAGATGGAGGATCGAGGCGACCGGCGGATTGGGCTGGAAGGTCACGTCGATGTGCCACTCGTCGGCCTTGGCGCCCTGGTCCGCGTCCAGCACGACGATCTCGGGATGGCCCTCGACCTTCGGCAGGAACGGATGGACCTCCAGCTCGCCCAGCCGCCGTCCCAGGGCGATATGCGCCTCCGGGGTGAGGTGTTCCTGGTCCGGGAAGAAGACCACGAGGTGCTTGAGCAGCAACTCATGGATCCGCTCGAAGAGTTCGTCGGTGAGCTCGGTCAGATCGACACCGCGGATCTCCGCGCCGAGCGCTCCGGAGACGGGGGTCACGACCGGTTCGGGAGTGGGCATGGGGAAACCGTCCTCACATGGGTTGCGGTCGGCCGGCCGCAGCGGCCGGCACTCGGTGGGCGCGCGGATCGGGGAGGAGACCGAGCTGCTGAAGCCGGTCCAGCAGGGTCAGCGGGCGCGGGCCGAGGCCCGACATGTTGTGGGTGACGGTGTGCAACAGCCGGGGGTTGGCGCCGGTGTGACGGACGGCCCGGCGGCCCAGGACCCGGCCGCGCCACGACAGGTCGGTGACCATCCGCGCCGCGTTGCCGCTGGTCGTGGCCGCCTGGGCGAGCAGGGGCAGCTGCCGGTCGTGGTAGTCGCGCAGCGCGCCGTCCACCGTCTCGGCCGATATCTCGCCGGTGCGCTCCAGATGGCCCGACAGCCGCTCGGCGAGGGCACCGGCGCTGGTGATGGCGGTGTTCATGCCCTGCGCGGCCATCGGATGGACGGCGTACGCGGCCTCGCCGACCAGCGCGAGGCCGTGGCCGGCCAGCCGGGGCGACAGCAGCCGTCCGACGGGCAGCGTCTGGCGGGTGTCGAGATGCGCGAGCAGGGGCGCGGTCAGCGGCTCCAGGGCGGGCACCTCGGACAGCGCCCTGGCCGCCCAGTCGGCCAGTTCCCCGCGCGCCGTGACGCCGCGCAGCTCATCGGGCCCCGCCTGGAGGTAGAGCCGCAGCCGGCCGCCCGGCAGCGGATAGAGCAGCCGCAGGCCCCGGTCGGTGACATACGCGGAGAAGTCGTCGGCCCGCGCCGCCGCGTCGGCGTCGCCGATGTCGAAGGAGACCAGCCGGTGCGGGTAGTCGACCCGTTGGGCCTCGATGCCCGCCCAGGACCGCAGCCGTGAGGAGATGCCGTCGGCGGCGACCACGAGCGGGGCCCGCTCCTCGTGGACCCTGCCGCCCTCGGCCAGCCGCAGTCCGGTGATCCGGCCGGAGTCGTCGCGCAGCGGCGCCTCCGCGCGTACTCCCCGGCGCAGTTCGACACCCGGCCCGAGGCTCTCGGCCAGGGCGGCGAGGATGGCCGTGTGGTCATGGGCCAGCAACCACTGGTCGGGAGCGGGCAGTTGGCCATAGTCGAGGGACATCAGCGCGGTGCCGCGCGGATCGCGGACGACCAGCCGCCCGAGCCGGACCGCACCCTGGGCGTCGAGCCGCTTCTCCACGCCCCAGGAGCGCAGCAGGCGCAGCGCACCCGGCTGGAGCACCTCGCCCTTGGCGATCGGCCGGATCCTCGGCTGCTTGTCGACCACCAGGACGTCCAGTCCGAGACCGCCGAGCGCGCGGGCCGCCGCGAGACCGCCGACGCCCGCCCCGCACACCAGCACATCGGGGCTCATCGCCCGCCTCCTTCGCGAGTGCCGGTTCCGCGGGTGCCGGATGCGCGGGTGCCGGATGCGCCAGTGCCGGTTCCGCGGGTGCCGGATGCGCGGGTGCCGGATGCGCGGGTGCCGGTTTCGCGCGGGCCAGTCTCGCGGGCGCTGGTCTCGCGCGGACCGGTCTCGCGCGGGCCGGATTCACGCGGGCCGGATTCACGCGGGCCGGATTCACGCGGGCCGGATTCGTGGGTGCCGGTCTCGCGCATGCCGGTTTCGCGGCGAGTGCCGGTTTCGCGGCGAGTGCCGGTTTCGCGAGTGGCTTCCGCAACCTCCGCGGCCTCCGCCGAGCGGTAGTGGGCGAGGGCCCGCACCGCCAGGCCCGCCGCGATGCCGTCGTCGGCGTAACGGGCACAGCCGCGGATGTACTCGTTGACCGGGGCCGGGGTCCAGCCGCCGTCCGCCCGCTGGGCGTCGACGAGCCGGCGGGCCGCCGCCGCGAGGGCCGGGTCGGTGGGGCTCAGCCCGGCGGCGAGCAGCCCGCGCAGCGCCCAGGCGGTCTCCTCAACGGTGCCCCGCCGGGTGGCGCCCGGCCCGGTGCGCTCGCCCGTGCTCCACGATCCGTCGGGATGCCGGGTGCGCAGCAGCCAGTCCCTGGCCCGGGCCGCCGCCCGGTGGTGCTCCTCGGTGCGGCCCGCCCGGCTCAGCGCCTCCAGCGCCGCGGCGGTCCCGGGAGTGCCGCCGCGGTACCACATGGCCTCGTACGAGCCGTCGGGACGCTGTCGGCTGACCAGCCAGCGCACCGCCCTGACCACGCGCGGGTCGTCGGCCCCGGCCCCGGAGTCGAGCAGGGCGCCCACGACCTTGGCGGTCATCTGGGGGCAGGGCCCGAAGCCACCCGGTTTGCTGTTCCGTACGGCGAGGCTCCAGGATCCGGCCGCGTCCTGGGTGGCCGTCAGCCAGGCCAGCCCGGCGCGCACATGGCGGTCGTCCGCGCCGCCGGGCAGCCGCAGCAGGATGGCGCCGGCCTCGGCCGTCTCCAGGGCCATCGGCCAGCTGCGCGGGCTGGAGAACCCCCAGTAGCCGGCCGGGCAGCCGAGCGCGTCGAACGGCTCGGGCTGCTGGTGGCGGTGGAGCATCTCGCGGGTGCCGATCAGCTGGGGGTCGTCGGCGTGACCGGCCTCGATCAGCGCGGCGGTGGCGAAGTTCGTCCAGGTCACATCGAGCGGCATCAGATCCCAGGAGCCGTCGGGGTTCGCCGCCGAGCGGAGCCAGCGGGCGGCGGCGCTCACCAGGTCGGGCGCCTGGCCGGAGCGGGCGAGGCCCAGGCAGATGAGTCCGGTGAGCCAGGGGTCGGTGCTGAACCCGCCGGTGGCACCCTCGCGTTCGTACGCGTCACGGACGATGGCCAGGGCCCTCGGCCGGGCCAGCCGGTCCAGGGCGCGGCCGGCCGGGCCGCGGCGCCGGTGGGCGGACTGGGCGAGCGCCTGGCTCGCGTAGATGGGCAGCCGCAGGCTCAGCAGGCGGCGGCTGAGGCCGGGGAAGAGCAGCAGCTCCAGGGGGAGTCGGCGCTGGGCGCCCTCGTGGGGCAGTCCGGCGAAGGTGTGGAACTGGCGGATGAGGGCGGTCATCGCGGGTTCCGGGACGGCCGCGGAGCCGCCGAGCTCCTCGAACCGGGCCCGTGCCGCGCGTACGGCCGACGCCGCCCGGCGGGGCGCGAGCAGTTGGAGCGCCGCGGCGGCGAGCGCGGTGGTGAGGGGTTCGGTGGGCACCGAGCCCATGGCCCAGCCGCCGTCGTCCCGCTGGGTCTCGCACAGCCAGGTGACACCGCGCTCGATGGTCTCCGCCGAGCCCTCGGGATCGGCGAAGTGCAGTGCGGTGAGGGCTCCGGCGGTGTTCAGCGGGGAGGCGTGGTGCGCGCCGAAGACGAAGGCGCCGTCGTCGCGCCGGTGGGCGAGGAGCGCCTCGGCACCAGTGGTGACGGCCGTGCCGACGCTCTCGGTC
>NZ_JAAAYH010000397.1:0-8399 GCF_018035285.1 Streptomyces sp. MK37H
TGGGCACGGCACGGATAACCCCTAAACCGACCCCCCCTAGGCCCCCTACCGAATGAACCCGGTTCGACGTATGACCCGGCGCATGACGGGCACCCGACGGAAGTGGTACCGGATACATGCAGGTCGAAGACACACCGGCCCAGGGAGCGGTCCCCATGGAGTGGTTCACCTCATCCGACTACTGGCTGAGCCGGCTGGTCTTCCAACGGGGGCTGGCCGCCATCTATCTGATCGCCTTTCTGGTGGCGGCCCGGCAGGGGCGGGCGCTGCTCGGCGAGCGGGGGCTGACACCGGTGCCGCGCTTCCTGGAGCGGGTGCCGTTCCGCCGCTCGCCCAGCCTGTTCCATCTGCACTACTCCGACCGGTTCTTCGCCTGCTGCGCCTGGCTGGGGGCCGCACTGTCGGCCGCGCTGCTGGTGGGGGCGGCGGACCGGGCGCCGCTGGCCGTCGCGATGCTGGCGTGGCTGGTGCTGTGGCTGCTGTATCTGTCGATCGTCAACGTGGGGCAGGTGTGGTACGGCTTCGGCTGGGAGTCCCTGCTGCTGGAGTCGGGGTTCCTCGCCGTGTTCCTGGGCAATGAGCACACCGCGCCGCCCGTGCTCATCCTGTGGCTGACACGCTGGCTGCTGTTCCGGGTGGAGTTCGGCGCCGGGCTGATCAAGATCCGTGGGGACCGCTGCTGGCGGGACCTGACCTGTCTGTACTACCACCATGAGACCCAGCCGATGCCGGGGCCGCTGAGCTGGTACTTCCACCATCTGCCGAAGCCGCTGCACCGGGTGGAGGTGGCGGCCAACCATGTGGCGCAGCTGATCGTGCCCGTGGTGCTGTTCACCCCGCAGCCGGTCGCGAGCGTGGCCGCGGGGATCGTCGTGGTCACCCAGCTGTGGCTGGTGGCCTCGGGGAACTTCTCCTGGCTCAACTGGCTGACGATCCTGCTGGCGCTCCCGGCGGTCGACGGGCGCCGGGCCGCGGAGGTGCTGGGGCTGCCCGGGCCACCGGACCTCGCCGCTCCCCCGGTCTGGTACGAGGCGGTGGTGCTGGCCGCCACCGCCCTGGTGCTGGTGCTCAGCTACTGGCCGGCCCGCAATCTGCTGTCGGGCCGTCAGCTGATGAACTTCTCGTTCAATCCGCTGCACCTGGTCAACACCTACGGGGCGTTCGGCAGCGTCAACCGCAGCCGGCAGGAGGTGGTGATCCAGGGCACCGGCGACGCGGTCCTCACCCCGGACACGGTCTGGCATGACTATGAGTTCCGGGGCAAGCCGGGCGATGTGCGCCGGTTGCCGCGCCAGTACGCCCCGTACCATCTGCGGCTGGACTGGATGATGTGGTTCGCGGGGCTCTCAGCGGGCTACGCCGGGTCCTGGTTCACCCCGCTGATCGGGAAGCTGCTGGTCAACGACCGGGCGACGGTGAAGCTGCTGCGCGCCAATCCCTTCCCGGGGACGCCGCCCACCCATCTGCGGGCGCGGCTGTATCTCTACCGCTTCACCACCCGGGCGGAGCGGCGGGCCACCGGGGCCTGGTGGCACCGCACCTTGCTGAGCGAGTTCCTGCCGCCGGTCAGGCTGGAGGATCAGGGCTCGTCACGGGCGTGACATCAGGCCGGGATGAGACTGAGGCGGCTGCCGCGCCCGGGCTCAGGCGGCTGCCGGGCCCGGGCTCAGGCGGCTGCCGCCGAGGCCCAGGGGCCCGGGCTCACTCGGCTCAGGCGGCGGCGCCCCTCGCGTTCGGAGTCTCGGCCCCGGGCGGGGGTTGCGCAGCACGGCGTACCCGACGCCGGCGCCCACCGCGATCGGCCATTCCAGGACTCCGGCGAGGCCCATCGCGCCGAGGCCGAGGTAGAGCGGCTGCCCGCCCTTGGCGGGCAGCATCCGCCGTGCGGTCCTGATCGGCTCGCGGTCTGAGGATGGCACCCGAGAACTGGACATCTCGGGTGTTTCTCACCCAGATCTTTCCGTCTGTTAACCGGACGCTCACCCGATGTGTGCCGCCCGCTTTCCGGCCCCGGTCAGGCTATGGAACTGGAAGCGGATGCCTCGCTTCCGATCGTGTTCCATCCAGTGAGGTACTCATGGCCGACATTCTTACGACCGTCCTGGTCAAGCTGGCCCAACTCGCGCTGGAGGCGTTGGTCGCCCAGCTCGCGAAGACGCTTCTGACCGCCGCCTTCAGGCCGACCGCCGCCCCGGCCGCGGCCTGACACCACCGCCGACCCGCCGGCCGTTCCCGGACCCCGCTCAGTGGCCGTACGACGCGGCCCGGTGCACCGGGCCGTGGGCGGTCGGACAGTGCTCTCCCTCTGAACGTTCCCGCTCGGCGGGCTCGTCCAGATGGTCCACCTGCAGCGTGGTGTGGGTGATCCCGTACTCGCCGCTCAACACCGCCTCCAGGTCCTCCCGCACGGCGTGGCAGTCGCCGCCCGCCGCCACCAGGACATGGGCGGAGAGCGAGACCTCGCCCGAGGTGATCTGCCAGACATGCAGATCGTGCACCTCGGCCACCTGCCCATGGGCCACCAGCCGGCCACCCACCTCATCGGGCTCGACGCCGGCGGGGGCGGCCTCCAGCAGCACCCGGCCGGAGGCCCGCAGCAGCTCCACACCCGCCTTGATCATGAGGAGCACCACCAGCAGACCGGCGATCGCGTCGGCCCGGGCGAAGCCCGTCGTCACCACCACCAGTCCCGCGATGGCGGTGGCGATGAAGGCGTAGAGATCGTTGAGCACATGCTGGAAGGCGCCCTCGACATTGAGCGAGGAGCGGTTCGCCTTCGACATGCACCACGCGGCCGCGAGATTCACCACCACCCCGGCCAGCGCGGTGGTCAGCACCAGACCACCGGTCACCTCGGGCGGATCGATCAGCCGTCCCACACCCTCATAGCCGAGATAGGCGCCGAGCAGCAGCAGGGAAAGCCCATTGGCCTGGGCGGAAAGGATTTCCGACCGCTTGAGCCCATAGGTGTATCCGCCACGTGCGGGGCGCGCCGAGAGCCGGATCGCGATGAGCGCGAGAACGATCGAGGCGGCGTCGGTGAGCATATGGGCCGCGTCGGACAGCAGTGCCACGGAGCGGGCGACGATCCCGACGATGACCTCCACCGCCATGAAGCCGCTGATCAATGCGAGGGCGAGGGTCAGCCAGCGGCGGTCGGCGTTCTCCGCCACCCCGTGGGTGTGGCCGCCGTGGCCGGGCCCGCCGTGCCCCTCGTCGGGTCCGTGCGCATGAGCTCCCACCGGCTCCTCCTCGGATCGTCTTCGGGACAGCGCAATTGAAACAGGCCCGAGGGGAATTCACCAAAGGCTGCAATGGACACGGTTATCAATAAACTCTTGCCCCGGCGGCGAATGTGCTTTATGAATGCGGCAATGCTTTTCATTTCGCCGTGCGAAAAGGGGAACGACCCGGTCGCCCCGGGCGTGTCACCGTGGAGCCGCCAGGTCGGGCCACCAGGCAGTCGCTGACATGTGCGACACCACGCCGATGCGGGTGAGACCGGCGTGCGGAAGGTGACCCGGCGAGGCGCGGCGCGTTGTCCGAATATGACGACGACGATGCGACGCCGTTCTCTCTCGCAGCCGAGCAGAGCGCTGGACCGGAGCACCGAAGGCGACGGAACGGTTCATCAGACCGTTCACACATCCACATCCGTACCGATCTACGCGGCGCTGGTCGAGCGCTGGGCCTCCGCGGGGCGCGCGGTGCCCGGGCGCTACGACCGCGAGTGGACCGAACTGGTCAACTGTCCCCCTTGGCCGGACCGGGTCCGGGCGGCGACCCGCCCGGCGGCGCACTCGTCCGCCGACTGAGCCACCGCCGGACCCACCGGACCCGCCACCCGGCTCATCGCGCGGCGGTGCGCCTCATCGCGCCGGGACGCGCGGGGAAGCGGCGGCCGCACGAGGAAGCGGCGGCCGCACGGGGAAGCCGCGGACGCGCGGGGAAGCCGCGGACGCGCCTACTCGTCGTCCCCGCCCTCCAGGCCGCCCTCCGTCTCCAGGTACAGCTCCCGCACCCGCTCCAGCACCTCCGGGTCGGGCTCGTCCCACAGCCCGCGGCTCTCGGCCTCCAGCAGCCGCTCGGCCATGCCGTGCAGCGCCCAGGGGTTGGCCTCCTCCAGGAAGGCGCGGTTCTCCGGGTCGAGCAGATAGGTCTGGGCGAGCTTGTCGTACATCCAGTCGGCGACCACGCCCGTGGTCGCGTCGTAGCCGAAGAGGTAGTCGACCGTCGCGGCGAGCTCGAAGGCGCCCTTGTAGCCGTGGCGGCGCATCGCCTCGATCCAGCGCGGGTTGACCACCCGGGCCCGGAAGACCCGTGAGGTCTCCTCGTGGAGGGTGCGGGTGCGGACCGTCTCGGGGCGGGTGGAGTCGCCGATGTACGCGGCGGGTGCGGTGCCCTTCAGGGCGCGCACGGTGGCGACCATGCCGCCGTGGTACTGGAAGTAGTCGTCGGAGTCGGCGATGTCGTGCTCGCGTGTGTCGGTGTTCTTGGCCGCGACCGCGATCCGGCGGTAGGCGCTCTCCATCTCCTCGCGCGCCGGGCGCCCCTCCAGACCGCGGCCGTAGGCGTAGCCGCCCCAGACCGTGTAGACCTCGGCGAGGTCGGCGTCGGTCCGCCAGTCGCGGCTGTCGATGAGCTGGAGCAGTCCGGCGCCGTAGGTGCCGGGGCGGGAGCCGAAGATCCGGGTGGTGGCGCGGCGCTCGTCACCGTGTGCGGCGAGGTCGGCGCGGGTGTGTGCCCGGACGTAGTTGTCCTCGTCGCTCTCGTCGAGGGCGGCGGCGAGCCGTACGGCGTCGTCCAGCAGCCCCACGACATGCGGGAAGGCGTCGCGGAAGAACCCGCTGATGCGCAGGGTGACATCGACGCGCGGGCGGCCCAGCTGGTCGAGGGGCACCGGTTCGAGCCCCGTCACCCGGCGCGAGGCGTCGTCCCACACCGGGCGGATGCCCAGCAGCGCCAGCGCCTCGGCCACATCGTCGCCGGAGGTGCGCATCGCGCTCGTCCCCCACAGCGAGAGGCCGACGGACTTCGGCCACTGACCGTCGTTGTCGGCGCGGTAGCGCCCCAGGAGCGAATCGGCGAGGGCCTGGCCGGTCTCCCAGGCCAGCCTGCTGGGCACGGCCTTGGGGTCGACGGAGTAGAAGTTGCGGCCGGTCGGCAGGACGTTGACCAGTCCGCGCAGCGGCGAGCCGGACGGCCCAGCGGGGACGAAGCCGCCGTTCAGCGCGTGCACGGCGTGGTCGATCTCGTCCGTCGTGGCGGCCAGCCGGGGTACCACCTCGCGGGCGGCGAAGTCGAGGACCGCGGAGACCGCGGGGCGCTGGTCGTCGGGCAGGGCGAGGACGGCCCTCTCGACCGCCTCCGGGGCCCATGCGGCGTCCTCCATCGCCTGGACCAGCGCGCGGGCCCGCTCCTCGGCCTCGTCGGCGCCGGTACGGGTGGCGGCCGACTCGTCCAGGCCGAGCGCCTCGCGCAGACCGGGGAGCGCGGACGTACCGCCCCAGATCTGGCGGGCGCGGAGGATGGCCAGTACGAGGTTGACGCGCTCGGGCCCGGTCGGCGCGCCGCCGAGGACATGCAGTCCGTCGCGGATCTGGGCGTCCTTGACCTCGCACAGCCAGCCGTCGACATGCAGCAGGAAGTCGTCGAAGCCGTCGTCGTCCGGCCGCTGCTCCAGGCCCAGGTCGTGGTCGAGCCGGGCGGCCTGGATGAGGGTCCAGATCTGGGCGCGGATGGCGGGGAGCTTGGCCGGGTCCATCGCGGAGATGGCCGCGTACTCGTCCAGCAACTGTTCCAGCCGCGCGATGTCGCCGTAGGAGTCGGCGCGGGCCATCGGCGGCACGAGGTGGTCGACCAGGGTGGCGTGGACGCGGCGCTTGGCCTGGGTGCCCTCGCCCGGGTCGTTGACCAGGAAGGGGTAGATCAGCGGCAGATCGCCGAGCGCGGCGTCGGGGCCGCAGGCGGCGGACAGCCCGGCGTTCTTGCCCGGCAGCCACTCCAGGTTGCCGTGTTTGCCCAGGTGGACCATGGCGTCGGCGCCGAAGCCACCGTCCGTCTGCGCGGTGGCCATCCAGCGGTAGGCGGCCAGGTAGTGGTGCGAGGGCGGCAGATCGGGGTCGTGGTAGATGGCGATGGGGTTCTCGCCGAAGCCGCGCGGCGGCTGGATGACCACCAGGAGGTTGCCGCGGCGCAGCGCGGCCAGCACGATCTCGCCCTCGGGGTCGCGGCTGGTGTCCACGAACATCTCGCCGGGCGGCGGGCCCCAGTGCTCCTCGACCGCGTCCCGGAGCTCCCGCGGGAGCGTGGCGTACCAGCGGCGGTAGTGGGCGGCCGGGATGCGGACGGGGTTGCGGGCGAGCTGCTCCTCGGTGAGCCACTCCTGGTCATGGCCGCCCGCCTCGATGAGGGCGTAGATCAGCTCGTCGCCCTCGCCGGAGGCCAGGCCCGGAAGCGCGTCCGGTCCGTCCTCGGGGCCGAGGTCGTAGCCTTCGGCACGCAGCCGGCGCAGCAGGGCGACGGCGCTCGCGGGGGTGTCGAGGCCGACGGCGTTGCCGATCCGGGAGTGCTTGGTGGGGTAGGCGGAGAGGACGAGCGCCAGCCGCTTGTCGGCGGCGGGGATATGGCGGAGCCGGGCGTGTCGTACCGCGATTCCGGCGACACGCGCGGCGCGCTCGGCATCGGCGACATAGACCGGCAGACCGTCCTCGTCCACCTCCTTGAACGAGAACGGCACGGTGATGAGCCGCCCGTCGAACTCGGGGACGGCGACCTGGGTCGCGGCGTCCAGCGGCGAAAGACCCTCGTCGTTCTCCTCCCACGCGGCGCGCGGCGAGGTCAGGCACAGCGCCTGGAGTACGGGCACGTCGAGCGCGGTGAGCGCGCCCGCGTCCCACGCCTCGTCGTCGCCGCCCGCGGACGCCTCGGCGGGGCGGGTGCCGCCGGCCGCGAGGACGGTGGTGACGATGGCGTCGGCCGCGCCGAGGGCCTCGATCAGCTCGGGCTCGGGCGCGCGCAGCGAGGCGACGAACAGCGGCAGCGGGCGGCCCCCGGCGTCCTCCACGGCGCGGCACAGGGCCTCCACGAAGGCGGTGTTGCCGCTCATGTGGTGGGCGCGGTAGTAGAGCACCGCGACGGTCGGGCCGGTGGTGTCGCCGCGGTCGGCCGCGCGGGCGGTGCGCTCCAGCGGACCCCAGGTGGGCGCGGGCGCGGGCGGTTCGAAGCCATGGCCGGTGAGCAGCACCGTGTCGGAGAGGAACCGGGCCAGCTGCCCCAGGTTGGCGGGCCCGCCGTGGGCGAGGTAGGCGTGGGCCTCGGCGGCGATGCCGACCGGGACCGTGGACGCCTCCATGAGCTGGGCGTCGGGCGCCTGTTCACCGCTGAGGACCACGACGGGGAGGTCGCCCGCGAGCAGCGTGTCGAGCCCCTCCTGCCAGGCGCGGATGCCGCCGAGGAGCCGTACGACGACGAGTTCGACGCCGTCGAGCAGGCCGGGGAGGTCCTCGAGGGCGAGGCGGGCCGGGTTGGCGAGGCGGTACGGCACCGGGCCCGTGGCGGCACGGGCGCTGAGCAGGTCGGTGTCGGACGTCGACAGCAGCAGAATCATGCGGCGCATGCCTTCCTCGGGGTCCGCGCCCCGGGCGGGTTGAAGACGGCGGCAGTTCCTGGCTCGCGCGCCCGCTGCCGTTCGGCAGCCGCCGCGCTCACAGTGGCGGGACCGCGCCGGATTTCCACCGGCTTCCTACCGTGAGTGCCGTCTTGGCGTTCGGCGGGCCGGGACCGACCCGCCGATGAGCATAGTAAGCGTTGCTGACCTGCCACGGGACGGTGCGTTCCGGTCTCCGTGGAGCCTGGCCGGGGCGGTGGGCCGGACCGGATCGTCGGTATGCTCGCCGCCATGCCCCTCCCCCCGACAACCACCCCATCCGGGGATGAAACCCCCGTGCGCGGGCGCGATGACGCCTGTCCGGGCGCGCTGCGACTGCACCCGGCGGACGACGGTGCGCTGGCCCGGATCCGGGTACCGGGTGGGCTGCTGACGAGCCGTCAGGCGCAGGCGCTGGGACGGGTGGCCGAGGAGCTGGGCGACGGGCGGCTGGACATCACCTCACGGGGCAATGCGCAGGTGCGCGGCCTGGCGGCGGGGTGCGGCGCGGAGCTGGCGGCCCGGCTGCGGGCGGCCGGACTGCTGCCCTCGGACCGCCATGACCGGGTGCGCAACATCGTGGCGTCGCCGCTGGCCGGCCTGGACGGTGACGGGCACGCCGATGTGGTGGCGTGGGTACGGGAGTTGGATGCCGTGCTGTGCGACGACACATTGGTGGGGAACGGGGAATTGCCGGGCTTGTCGGGCAGGTTTCTGTTCGCGCTGGACGATGGGCGTGGCGATGTGGCCG
>NZ_JAAAYH010000398.1:0-8390 GCF_018035285.1 Streptomyces sp. MK37H
AGTTCCGCTGCGCGTCGCGGTCATGGGCTGTGTTGTCAACGGTCCGGGTGAGGCCCGCGAGGCGGACCTGGGCGTCGCCTCGGGCAATGGCAAGGGGCAGATCTTCGTGAAGGGCGAGGTCATCAAGACCGTGCCGGAGTCGAAGATCGTGGAGACCCTGATCGACGAGGCCATGAAGATCGCCGAGCAGATGGAGAAGGACGGCACCGCCTCCGGCGAACCCCAGGTTTCGGTCAGCGGCTGAAGCGCCGCCAAGGAGACGCACAGGGCCCCTGGAAAAGGCGGTGAGGGGCCCTCTTGGCCTGCGCGGTAGAGTCTGAGGATCGACGTCCCCGGCCCGCGGGCCCGCACCACGTGAGGCAGACCGACACGTGCTGACCACGTCCACCACCAGGGTCCTCGAGCCCCATGAGCTCGACGCGGCCCTTGCGGTGCTCGACCGCGACCCCGTCTCGAACGCCTTTGTGGCCGCCCGCGTCCAGGTCGCCGGCCTGGACCCGTGGCGGCTCGGTGGCGAGATGTGGGGCTGGTACTCCGGCGGGCGGCTGGAGTCGCTCTGCTACGCCGGGGCGAACCTCGTGCCCATCTGCGCCACCCCCGAGGCCGTGCGCGGTTTCGCCGAGCGCGCCCGCCGGGCGGGCCGCCGCTGCTCCTCGATCGTCGGCCCCGCCGAGACCACCGCCGGGCTGTGGTCCCTGCTGGAGCCCAGCTGGGGCCCGGCCCGTGAGGTCCGCGCCCGTCAGCCGCTGATGGTCACCGGCTCGATGCCCGCCGACGTCCCGCCCGATCCGCTGGTGCGCCGCGTCCGCAAGGACGAGATGGACGTGATCATGCCGGCGTGCGTGGCGATGTTCACCGAGGAGGTCGGCGTCTCACCGCTCGCGGGGGACGGCGGGCTGCTCTACCAGGCGCGGGTCGCCGAGCTCGTCACCGCCGGGCGCTCCTTCGCCCGGGTCGAGGACGGCCGGGTGGTGTTCAAGGCCGAGATCGGCGCGGCCACCCCGCACGCCTGCCAGATCCAGGGCGTATGGGTGGCCCCCGAGTACCGCGGCCGCGGCCTGTCCGAGACCGGAATGGCGGCGGTGCTCCGCTATGCGCTGAGCGAGGTCGCCCCGGTGGTGAGCCTGTACGTCAACGACTTCAACACCGCGGCCCGCGCCGCGTACCGCCGGGTCGGCTTCCGGGAAGTCGGCGCGTTCATGAGTGTGCTGTTCTGATCGACGGGCCAGTAGGGTGCCGCCCATGCTGCATCTCCCCGGGGGGCGGACCCCGGAACCCGAAGACGTCGTCGTCGGGTCGCTCGACCTCGCCGCACGCGTGGACGAAGCGCTCGACGTCCAGGCCGTCGCCTTCGGGCTGACGGCCGAGGAGGTCGGCGTACGACGCCACATCGTGCTGCGCCACCTCAAGAGCCCCGGCGCCCGCGCGCTCGGCGCGACGACGCCCTCCGGCCGGCTCGTCGGCTTCGTCTACGGCATGCCCAACAACCGCACCCACTGGTGGTCCACGGTCGTCCAGCCGTATCTGCGCGCGGCCGGGCACGAGGACTGGCTGGACGACTCGTTCGTCATCACCGAGCTGCACGTCCACCCCGAGTACCAGAGCCGCGGCATCGGCCGGCAGCTGATCACGACCATCACGGACGGCGCCGACGAGCCGCGCTCGATCCTGTCCGCGATCGACACCGAGAGCCCGGCCCGCGCGCTCTACCGCTCACTGGGCTACCGCGACCTCGCCCGCCCCGTGCTCTTCCCGAGCGCCCCGAGCCCGTACGCCGTGATGGGAGCCCCCCTGCCGCTGCGCCGCCACTAGGGCCTGTCTGGGGTCCTTCTGGCGGAGATCCGTCAGAAGGACCCCAGGTCCCGGCCAGGCGCCGCCGCGGCCTTACGCATTTCCGGGAAACCAGCCCGTGCGGCTAACCTCCTGAACATCCCATCGCACGCAGGAGAGACCCCATGGCCCACGCCGTCAACGTCCAGCGCATGTCCACGATGATGCTGAAGACGCTGCGCGAAGACCCGGCGGACGCCGAGACCGCCAGCCATAAGCTGCTCGTCCGCGCCGGGTACGTCCGCCGCGCCGCCGCGGGCGTCTGGACCTGGCTGCCGATCGGCAAGAAGGTCCTGGAGAACGTCTCGCGGATCGTCCGCGAGGAGATGGACGCCATCGGCGCCCAGGAGGTCCTCCTGCCCGCACTGCTGCCCCGTGAGCCGTACGAGACGAGCGGCCGCTGGGACGAGTACGGCGATCTGCTCTTCCGGATCAAGGACCGTAAGGGCGCGGACTACCTCCTCGGCCCGACCCACGAGGAGATCTTCACCCTGACGGTCAAGGACCAGTGCACGTCCTACAAGGACCTGCCGGTCATGCTCTACCAGATCCAGACCAAGTACCGGGACGAGGCCCGCCCCCGCTCGGGTGTGCTGCGCGGGCGCGAGTTCCTGATGAAGGACTCGTACTCCTTCGACACCACCGACGAGGGCCTCGCCGAGTCCTACCGGCTGCACCGCGAGGCGTACCAGCGGATCTTCCAGCGCCTCGGCCTGGACTACCGCATCGTCTCCGCGGTCTCCGGCGCGATGGGCGGCTCGGCCTCCGAGGAGTTCCTGGCCCCGGCGGCGGCCGGCGAGGACACCTTCGTCGACTGCCCGAACTGCGACTACGCCGCGAACACCGAGGCGGTCACGGTGACCGTGCCGCCGGTCGAGGGCGCCGGGCACGGCCCCCTCGAGGAGCTGGACACCCCCGACACCCCGACCATCGAGACCCTCGCCGAGTACCTCGGCGTCCCGGCCTCCGCCACCCTGAAGAACCTCCTGGTCAAGGTCGACGGCGAGATCACCGCGGTGGGCGTCCCCGGCGACCGCGAGGTGGACCTGGGCAAGCTGGGCGAGCACCTCGCCCCGGCCGTCGTCGAGCTCGTCACGGCCGAGGACTTCGAGGGCCGCCCCGAGCTGGTGCGCGGCTACGTCGGCCCGCAGGGCCTGGCGGGCAAGTCCTTCCGCTACATCGCCGACCCGCGCGTCGCCCCCGGCACCGCCTGGGTGACCGGCGCCAACAAGCCCGACACCCACGCGCGCAACGTGGTCTGCGGCCGTGACTTCGAGGTCGACGAGTACCTGGACGTCGTCGTGGTCGAGCCGGGGGACCCCTGCCCCCGCTGCGGTGCGGGCATCGAGCTGGACCGGGCGATCGAGATCGGCCATATCTTCCAGCTCGGCCGCAAGTACGCCGACGCCTTCCAGCTCGATGTGCTCGGCCAGAACGGCAAGCCGGCGCGGGTCACGATGGGCTCGTACGGCATCGGCGTCTCCCGCGCCGTCGCCGCCCTCGCCGAGCAGACCCACGACGAGTCCGGTCTCTGCTGGCCCCGCGAGGTCGCCCCGGCCGACGTCCACATCGTCGCGGCGGGCAAGGCCCTCCAGACCGAGATGGCCCTGGACCTCGCGGAGAAGCTGGGCACGGCGGGACTGCGGGTCATGGTCGACGACCGCGCCGGTGTCTCCCCAGGCGTGAAGTTCACCGACTCCGAGCTGATCGGCGTCCCGGCCATCCTGGTCGTGGGCCGCGGTGCGAAGGACGGCGTCGTCGAGCTGAAGGACCGCCGCACGGGCGAGCGCGAGGACCTCCCCATCGACGAGGCCATCGCCCGCCTCACGGCCACCACCGACTGACGACCGCGGCGGCGCCGGGGGGCGCGGCGCCGGGCGGCGGAGTCCGCGCCCCGCCCCCGCTGCTCAATCGCGCCGGAGGCGCGAGACGAAAGCCGCACCCGGCCGGGCCGAGCAGCCCCGTCAGAGCCAGCCCGCGAACTCCAGCAGCAGCTCCGCGCGCCGGTGGTCGCCCGCCGCGGCGTGGTGCAGCCCTGTCTCGACGGCGCGGTAGAGGGACCAGCCGCGCAGCCGGTCGCGGTCGACATCGAGGGAATCCGCCAGCTTGGCGACCCGGCGGCGCGCGGCCGCGGCGGGGCCGGGTCCCGCGGCCAGGTCCTCACAGCGGTCGAGCACCAGCCGCGCCAGGTCGTACGCGCGCTCGCCCACCACCGGCGCCGGACCCACCGCGAGCCAGGGCGCGCGCTCCCCGGCCAGCACCTTCCCCTGCCGGAAGGCGCCGTGCAGCAGCACCTCCTCGGGCGGGTCGGCGGGCAGCGCCGCCCGCAGCTCCAGCGCCTCGTCGGTGAGCGGACGGGCGTCCGCCGCCCAGTCCCCGGTGCCGAGCACCCGCAGGATCTCGCGCTCCTCCTCGGTACGTCCGGTGACCGACGCGAACGGATGCCCCGCGGGCGGCGGCACCCACAGCCGCCGCACCGTGCCCGCCGCCTCCAGCAGCGCCTTCGGCTCGGGCAGCGAGCGCAGCGACACCGCGCCGTGCAGCCGCTCGAGCAGCAGCGCACCGGTGTCCGGGTCGGCGCGCAGCAGCCGGGCCGCGCCCCAGCCGTTCCAGTGCGCGAGGGCGGCCCGCTCACGGTCCGCGTCCGGGCCGGGGACCGGGAACTTCAGCGCCGCCGGGGTGCCGTCCGCCTGCCGTACGAGCGCGACGAGCCCGCGACGCCCCCCGGGGGTCGCGACCCGTTCCAGGGTCAGCTCCCAGGCCGCCAGCTGCCGCCCGGCCGTCCCGGGGAGGGTGTCCAGCCAGCTCCGCACGGCGCTCGCGGGGTCGTCGCTCAGCGCGTCCAGAAGCCGCTTCGGCACGGGGACGCGGTCCGTATCGCGGCCGCCGGGCTGTGGTGCCGATGCCATTCCTGAGCTGTCCCCTCCACCATCAATGACGTCACACCCCGTCCGACCCACCGCTCGGCGACGCCGACTGAGTGGCCGGTGTGGCGTGTTCGGTGAGCCCAGGGAAGGCTACGCCGCCGCCCCGCCAGCGCACCGCGCGGACCGCCGCCTCCCGCAGCGCGCCCGCCGCCTGGCGGCGCAGGGATCCGGTCGAGGCCCGTACGAGGTCGGCGTAGACGGCGGCGACCCGGTTCTCCAGCTCGGCGGCGAGCCGCACCGCGGCGGGCGCGTCCGGCACCGCGAAGGGCAGGGCGTAGGCGGGCGCCGCGCTGGTGGGGCGGCCGCCCAGGTCGCGCACGGTGCGGGCGAGGCCGTCCCGGCGCGCGCGGTGCGCGGCGTAGCCCTCGCGCGCCTCCGCGAGCCGGTCGTCGCCGATCCGCCCGCCGACGACGCCGTAGCCGTACACTGCGGCGTGCTCGGCGGCGAGCGCCGCCTGCGCGGCCCTGAGCGCCGCGGCACGTTCGCCGACGGCCGAGCGGTCTGCTCGAGCGGCCATGTCAGTACCCCTTCCCGGTGGTCCCGAGCGTGATCACGAGTCCGTGTCGCGCTGCGTGAGGAGATACACGTGGGCAGCGCCGCAGGCCGCGACGGAGGCCAGCAGCCGGGCCAGCTCGGGCGGCGCGGTGGCGAGCGCGGCGGTGCGGGTGTCGGCGGTCTGGCGCTCGGCCTGGACAAGGGCGGAGAGGGCCTGCTTCTCGTCCTCGGGGACCTTCGGCATCCGCCGCCCGCCCGCCGAGGGCGAGCGCGACACGGTCGCGGAGGGGGAGGGGGACCGGCCCTTGGCGGTGAAGACCGCGACATGCCGCGCCGTCTCCTCCCGCAGCGGGGCCAGCCGCTCCGCGAGGGCGGGGTGCGCGTCCACGGTCGCGTCGTAGCGCGCGAGGAGTGCCGTGGAGTCCCGCGCGCCCCGCGCCCGCAGCAGCGCGACATCCGCCCCGCCGTCCGCCTCGCGCCGGGACCCGGGGTCGTCGGAGCAGCCGCTCAGCAGCGCGACGGCCCCCAGCGCCCCGCCGCCCAGCAGCAGACTCCGCCGCCGGCTCACCGGCGCGGCGCAGGCCGAAGAGGCGGCGGACGCTGAAGACACAGCGGACTCGGCAGAGGCGGCGGGGACCGCGGACACGGCGTCAGGCGCGGCTGTGGCACGGGGTGGGGGAGTGGTGATCGACACGTTCCTCTTTCCGGGCTGCGGCCGCTCCCGGCCGCCGGTAGTGATCACAGCAGGCGAGCGTACCCGCGCCGAGGCCGTCTGCCCGGCAGCGGCCACCGAATCGTCAGCCCGCCGCCGGAACAGATAGGCTTTGACCTGACACGCGACCTTCCCACAACAGCACACGCGGCCGAGGAGTCACCCGGATGAGCACCACCCAGAGCGAGAGGCTGCGCGGACTGCTGGAACCGCTCGTCAGCGCGCGAGACCTGGATCTGGAAGAGGTCGAGGTGACACCGGCCGGGCGGCGGCGCGTGCTGAGAGTGGTCGTGGACTCCGACGACGGCGTCCAGTTGGACACGTGTGCGGAGCTGAGCCGGGAAATCTCCAAGACCCTGGACGACACGGACGCCATGGGCCAGACCGCGTACGTCCTCGAGGTCACCTCTCCCGGCGCCGAGCGCCCCCTGACCGAGCCGCGCCACTACCGCCGCGCCACCGGCCGCCTCATGAGAGCGCGCCTCGCCGACGGCGGCGAGCTGGTGGCCCGGATCGTCTCGGTGGACGACGAGGGCCTCGATCTGGAAGTTCCCGGTGTGAAGGGGCGCAAGCCCACGGCCAGGCGGCTGGCCTTCGAGGAGATCTCCAAGGCCCGGGTGGAGATCGAGTTCAACCGCAAGCCCGCGGACAAGGCCGCGGGCGAGGACGACGAGAGCAAGGAGGAGGCGTAGCCGTGGACATCGACATGAGTGCCCTGCGGGGTCTGGTGCGAGAGAAGGAGATCTCCTTCGACCTGCTGGTCGAGGCGATCGAATCGGCCCTCCTCATCGCCTATCACCGCACCGAGGGAAGCCGCCGCCGGGCCCGCGTGGAGCTCAACCGCGACAGCGGCCATGTGACCGTCTGGGCCCGCGAGGACGCCGAGGACCTGGCGGAGGGGCAGGAGCCCCAGGAGTTCGACGACACCCCCTCCGGCTTCGGCCGGATCGCCGCGATGACCGCGAAGCAGGTCATCCTGCAGCGGCTGCGGGACGCCGAGGAGGAGATCACCTTCGGCGAGTACGCGGGGCGGGAGGGCGATGTCGTCGCCGGTGTCGTCCAGCAGGGCAAGGACCCCAAGAACGTGCTGGTGGACATCGGCCGTCTCGAGGCGATCCTGCCGGTGCAGGAGCAGGTCCCGGGCGAGGACTACGCCCACGGCACCCGGCTGCGTACGTATGTCGTACGAGTCGTCAAGGGCGTGCGCGGACCGTCGGTGACCCTTTCGCGTACGCATCCCAATCTGGTCAAGAAGCTCTTCGCGCTCGAGGTGCCGGAGATCGCGGACGGCTCGGTGGAGATCGCGGCGATCGCCCGCGAGGCGGGCCACCGCACCAAGATCGCGGTCCGGTCCACCCGTACGGGGCTGAACGCCAAGGGCGCGTGCATCGGCCCGATGGGCGGGCGGGTGCGCAGCGTGATGGCCGAGCTGCACGGCGAGAAGATCGACATCGTCGACTGGTCGGACGACCCCGCTGAGCTCGTGGCGAACGCGCTGTCACCCGCGCGGGTGAGCAAGGTCGACGTGGTCGATCTGGCGGCCCGCTCGGCCCGGGTCACCGTGCCGGACTACCAGCTGTCGCTCGCCATCGGCAAGGAAGGGCAGAACGCCCGGCTGGCGGCGCGGCTGACCGGCTGGCGGATCGACATCCGGCCGGACACCGAGCAGTCGGGTGATCAAGGCTGATTCAGGCCGGATCCCCCGGGATCCAGACCAAATCGAGTGACGATTCGATCACTCCCCCCAGGGGGTGAGGTCGGTACGGGGAGGTAGACTTAACCAGTGTCTGGCCGCACGCGAGCTGGTGCCTGCCCTGAGAGAACCTGTGTGGGATGCCGGGATCGGGCGGCCAAGAACGATCTGCTGCGAATCGTGCTGATCGAGGGTGTTTGTGTCCCCGATCGGCGCGGTACGCTCCCCGGTCGGGGTGCTTATGTTCACCCCACACGGGTCTGCCTTGACCTGGCGGTTCGCCGCCGGGCCTTTTCCCGGGCCTTCAGGGGGCCGGGAGCGCTCGACACCACGGCGCTCCGCCGGTTTGTCGAGCAGGGTGACAGGCGACACCCTGAGTAGTTGAAAGAACGGCACGGGACACCGTGCGGTCAGGTACCTCGCGAGTCGGAAGTAGGTCGAGATTGCGATGAGCACTCGATGAGTACGCGATGAGTACGCCCATGAAGTAGCGACGGTCCGGCGACAACCCGGACCTAAAAGGAGCGAAGTGGCTAAGGTCCGGGTATACGAACTCGCCAAGGAGTTCGGAGTTGAGAGCAAGGTCGTCATGGCCAAGCTCCAGGAACTCGGTGAATTTGTACGTTCGGCGTCCTCGACGATCGAGGCGCCGGTTGTGCGCAAGTTGACTGACGCTTTCCAGGGTGGCAACGGCTCCGGCCGCGCCGCCGGTAAGCCCTCGGCGCCGCGCAAG
>NZ_JAAAYH010000399.1:0-8383 GCF_018035285.1 Streptomyces sp. MK37H
CGCGCCGGACCCCGTTCCGGGCTGCGCCCCGGGCTCCCGCTCGCGGCTGCGCCCCGGCCCCGGTCGGGCCTCCGCCCCAGGCCCCGCATGGGGGCTTCGCCCTGCAGCTCCACCCGGGGCGCCGCCCCGAACCGCGCTCGGGGCTCCGCCCGAACCGCGCTCGGGGCTCCGCCCGAACCGCGCTCGGGGCGCCGCCCCGGCCTCTGCTTGGGGCGCCGCCCCTGTACCCGCCCCGGGGCTCCGCCGGGGCGCGGTCCGGCGTGGGCGTACGGGCGAATCGGTGGGTGGGTTGTGGATGAGGGCACGGTGGTTCGGGGTGGTGTGTAAGCATTGATTCGACCGGTCGTTTGTTCACCGGAGCGTGCACCCAAGGGGGAGTGGATGTACGGCAGTTGCGCCGGTCGTTCGCGTCACGTTGCCCGTACCCGTGTGGTCTCCGTCGCCGGGGCGCTCTTGTCGTGTGTCGTGGTCTCCGGGTGCTTCGGGGCCTCGGAGGGGGACAGTGACCATGCCTCGCTCGCCGGGCAGCCGAAGCAGCGGCCCAAGGCGACGATCCCCTATTGGGTGAATCCGGACGGCAGCGCGGCGCGCCAGGCCGCGGCGTATCGGAAGAAGGGCGAGGACGGCGAGGCCAGGCTGATGGAGAAGATCGCGGAGCAGCCCGTCGCGGAGTGGCTGGGGGTGGACGACCCGGAGGGGCAGGCGCGGGGGTTCACCGCGGCCGCGGCCCAGGTGAACCGGGATGCGCTGCTGGTCTTCTACAACATCCCGCACCGCGACTGCGGGCAGTACTCCAAGGGCGGCGCGGCCGATGGCGACGCCTATCGCACCTGGCTGGACAAGGTGGTCCGGGGGATCGGCGACCGCCGGGCGACGGTCATCCTGGAGCCCGACGCGCTGCCGCACGTGGTGGACGGCTGTACGCCCAAGCAGTTCCATGAGGAGCGGTACGACTTACTGACCGGCGCTGTGGACAAGCTCAAGGGGCTGCCGCGTACCAAGGTCTATCTGGACGCCGGGAACCCCCACTGGATCAAGGACCCGCGGCGGATGGTCGAGCCGCTGAAGCGGGCCGGTATCCGTAAGGCCGACGGCTTCGCGCTGAACACCTCCAACTACCAGACGACCCAGGAGAACCGGGCGTACGGCAAGCGGGTGTCCGCGCTGCTCGGCGGCAAGCCCTTCGTGATCGACACCAGCCGTAACGGCAATGGCCCGGCCCCCGGTAAGAACGACCCGCAGGCGTGGTGCAATCCGAAGGGCCGGGCGCTGGGCGAGCGGCCGACCGTCGACACCGGGGACAAGCGGATCGACGCCTATCTGTGGATCAAGCGTCCGGGCGAGTCGGACGGCACCTGCAAGGGCGGCCCAACCGCGGGTCGGTGGTGGCCCCGGTACGCGCTCGATCTCGCCCGTAACGCCGACCGTGGAAGTAGTTAGCCGTCACTTCTTCTTCGGGGCGGGCACCTTCACCCACACCGCCTTCGACGGCGTCCCCCGGTCGTCCACCGCGTTGAGCATGTACCACCCCGGCGGCACCACGGACGAGTCCTTCGGCAGGGTCACCGTCACCCCGTCCTTCGTCCGGGTGAAGTCAAGCGCGATCGACCGCTGCTCGACATTGGTCACATGGGTGAAGGAGCCGGGCCGGATCAGCCGCATCTTGGTGATCGCCGATGCGTGCCCGGTCCGGTAGGTGGTTTTCCCGCCGAGCTTGACCGTCCTGGGCGCGGTCTCGGCGAGCTTTGGACGGGAGTCGCGGAAGAGGTACGGCGGGGTGTAGAGGTCGATCTGCTGCTGGAACTCACCCGGCGTGGTGTTGGCCTTGTCGGCGAAGAGCGAGTCCGAGCCGAAGGTCATGACCCGGCCGTCCGGCAGGAGCAGCGCCCCCGAGTGGTAGTTGCGGCCCACCAGCGGCTCGGCCACCGCACGCGCGGTGTTGCTCTTCGGGTTGTAGAGCTCGGCCTTCACCACATTGGTGGCGCCACGGCCCCGGTAGTCGCCCGAGCCGTTCGTGGTCAGAACGGTGTCATCGGGCAGGATCACACTGCTCGGATAGCGCGCCTTCGCATACAGATCCGGGCCATCGCGGAACCGCGGCTTGTCGGCGTGCAGATCGACGATCCGGGTCTTCGCCGTGGACTTGGGGTCCTCGCCGACCCCGCCTCCGCCCTGCACCATGTACCGCTGGTCCTGCGCGGGCGGCAGCAGCACGGACATCGACGTCTCCAGGGCGTCCGAGTCGCTGATGCCCGGGACCACATCGAACCGATTGGTCTTCGGGTCCCAGATGCCGGGCGTGCGGCCCTTGTCGTCCGGGCCGTATCCGGCGTTCGAGCCGGTGTAGAAGATCCGGCCCTTGTCGGTCAGGAACAGCGCGGGGTAGGTCGGGAAGAAGCGCTTCTTGGGCAGGTACTTCCACTTCTTGGTCTTGGGGTTGTAGATCTCGTTCTTCCCCGGCACCACCTGGCCGATCTCGTCCAGCCCGGAGACCGCGAGCACCTTGCCGTCCTGGAGGGGGGTCAGGGTCGGGTACCAGCGGGCCTCGTTCATCGGATCGACCGGGACATACCGCTCGGCGTCAGGGTCGAACTCATACGCCTGCTTGATGCCCTGGAAGTCCTTCTTGTCGAACGACAGCTTCTGGGCGATCCCGTAGAAGTTCCGCTTGTCCTTTCCCTTCAGGCCGGAGATCCGGTAATTGTCCTCGGTTCCGGTCTGATACTTCTTCCCCTTGCGCAGCGCCTCCACATAGACCCGCGCCGTGCTCGCGGTAACGGTGACCTTCCCCTTGCGATTCTTGCTCTTCTTCGCGCGCGGAACGAGAATCGGGTCCTTGGACTCGAAGGTCTTTCCGTTCTCCTTCCCCGTGAAGCGGGCCCCGGCGGGGAGGGTCTTCGGCTTGTCGGGGCTCTCGTTGTGGACGAACATCAGTCCGCCCGCCTTCTCGACATCGCCCCTGAGCTTCTCATAGCGCTGGGTACCGCCCGCCACCAGCAGCTTTCCGTCCGGGAGCTGGCTGTGCCCGGAGCAGAAGAGGTCCTTGGGGGTGGGAACGTTGGTGAAGGTGTTCTTCTCCGGGTCCCACAGGACGCTGCGGAAGGATTTGGCGGCGAAGTTCTTGGCGTTGTTCCCGGAGCCGGCCACCAGCAGCACCTTGCCGGTGTGCAGCAGGGCGGCGTGGATCGTATTGATCCGATATTCCTCGGGGACATCGACCACATCCCAGTGGCCGTTCTCCGCCTTGTACTCCGGTTGGTTGATTTTGTACGCGTGATACTTGTCCGAGCTGAAACGGTAAAGGGCCGGGCCGTTCATCCCGGCCAGCACGAAGATGGCCGCCGCACCGATCCCGAAGCGGCGGGTGCGGCGACTCGGTCGGTACTTCACTTCTTATCGTCCCCCAAAGGGCGGGCTGCGTGTTCCGTTTCTCCCTGGCGGACGGTCCACCGCCAGGCGATGACCGGCGCGGCTGTGACAGCCAGGGCAAGTGATGCCCAAACGGTTATCGCGGGATGACTGTGGCCGAAGTAGAAGGAAGAGGCGAGCGACCCGCCGAAGACCAGATTCGGGCAATTGTTCCAAGGGTGAATGCGTAGCTCCGGTGCGGCATTCGGGCTCGGGGGCTGGCACTCTGCTTCAGGCGCGATCGCCATGTTGACCTGTGGTGGTGGGCCAAGGGGAGGGCTGGCGTGGTAGCTGGGCACACCGCGGGCGACGCGTTCGCCGATCCCACTGCCGCGTCGCGGTTCGCTGATGGTGACCGGTCGCTCAGGGTGCCGCGTCACGTGGCGTGTGTGATGGACGGCAACGGACGGTGGGCGGCCCAGCGGTCCCTGCCGCGTACGTCAGGTCATCGGGCGGCGGAGGCGACCGTGATCGACGTGATCGAGGCGGCCCGGGCCGCGGGCGTGGAATGGCTGAGCCTGTACGCCTTCTCCACCGAGAACTGGAGCCGGCCGAGTGCCGAGGTCGACTATTTGATGCGGCTGGTGCGCGGGGTGGTGCGCAAGCACGCGCCGCTGCTGCACGCGCGGGGGATCCGCTGCCGTTTCCTCGGGGTGAGCGACCCGAGAATCCCTCGGGCGCTGGCACGCGACTTCGCCGACCTGATGACACTGACCGGCGACAACCGAGGGATGACCTTGACCGTCGCGTTCGATCACGGCGGCCGCGGGGACATCGTCGCGGCCGCGCGGTCACTGATCCGCGCCGGTGTGGCGGCTGAGGAGGTGGACGAGCGGAGTTTCGCCGCCCATCTGCCCTTCCCCGACACACCCGATGTGGACCTGGTCATCCGGACCTCGGGGGAACAGCGCATCTCCAACTTCATGCTCTGGCAGGTCGCCTACGCGGAATGGGTCTTCCCGACCGTGCTGTGGCCCGACTTCCGTGCGCCGCACTTCCTCGAATGCCTGCACACCTACCGGCAACGCGATCGCCGCTTCGGTGGCGTGCTGCCCGAGCAGAACGGAGACTCCCGATCGTGACCATCGCAGACGGCGGAACCCCCGACAGCGCCCAGGACGGTGCGACCGAGTTCGACGGCGGTACGTCACGGCCGAGCACGGCGAACGGACACGAGCCGTTGTTCGGCCCGGGCTCGCAGTTCCAGGAATTCGTCAATGATCCGCGGTGGGCGCTGGCCATGGTCCGGGCGACTGTGCTGGAGGCCGCGCACCCGCAGGTCGGCGCCGCGCTGATCGACAACTCCACTTTCGTCACCCACCCGTGGCGACGGCTGCGCAACACCTTCCGCAGCTTGCAGCGCATGTTCGGTGACGACGAACAGGTACGGCTCCGCGAGGCGGCACGGCTGAACCGCCTCCACGCACGGCTCAACGGAACCGACCCGCGGGGCCGGCCCTACAGCGCGATGGACCCCGCTGTACGGGCCTGGGTCGTGGCGACCATCTTCGAGTCCACCGTGACCATGTGCCGACTGAGCGGACAGCCTCTTGAGCAGCACGCCATGGAGCGGCTGTACGCCGAGTTCCAGGCATACCTGGCCGCCATGGGAGACCAGGCCGGTCACCTGCCGCCCACCCTCTCCGAGTTCTGGCTCTACTACGACCAGGTGGTGGCACAGGAGCTGGAGAACACCGAGGCGATGCGGATCATCCTCTACAAGCTGTTCGACCATCTGCCCGCTCCGGCCCTGCTGGGCGGGCTGCCCACGCTGTGGGCCACCGGCCGGGCCGTCGTCGGCCCGCTCATCGGGGCGATCACCGTTGCCTCGCTCCCGGAGCCCTTCCGCCGGCGTGCCGGGCTGCCCGAGATGCCCGGTGCTCAGACCCTGATGCAGGGGGCTTATCTGGCCGTCGGTCTAACCCGGTTCCTGCCGAACGGCTGGGTCCGAGCTGACGCCATCGCCGACCTGCTCGCTCTCTCGCCCCACAGTGACGACCCGCGAGCTCGGGCGGTCACCGCCCTGCACGACAAAATGCGGCGGGCCGGTGCCCTGATCCGGCTGATCACGCCTCTCCCTCCGCAACCGGAACCCGTCTCCCGCACCGGCACCGAACGCAGTGCGGAGGAGTTCTTCCGCGAGGTACTCGACCAGACCGGCGACGGGTACCTGGACTGGCCGGACCTCGCCGCCATGGCCCGCGAACTGTCCACCCGTCTCGATCTGGAGGAGTCCGAGGAAGCGAGGCTCTACAACGCCTACGCCGACTGGTGGCGTGAGCTCCAGACGGCACTGGACACCGACGGTGACGGCCGCGTCAGCGCCCGCGAGTACGCCACCGCCGTTCCCTCCCTGGCCGGCCCCGCACTGATCAAGGTCGCCGAGGTCCTCTTCGACGCCACGGACAAGAACGGCGACCAGCACATCGACGCAGACGAATACCGGACGCTGTTCCAGACCGCGTTCCACCGCGACGCTGTCGGCACCGACCGTACCTACACGCGCGGCGCCTTCATCGGGGACTTCCTGGCCTTCATGTCCGGCCGCCGACGATCGACAGCCTACGACCCTCTGCTCGCCCAGGCGTGAGCCCGGCGCTTTGCCGTCGATCGGCTGCGGCGCCGTCGTGGCCGGTCGCGCCGTTCCCCGCGCCCCTTCGGGGCGCTCCGAACCGCAGCCGACGTCCGTCGATCCGCTTAGTCGCGGTGCGCCGAACGCAGTCGGATGCGGATGTTCCCGAAGTGGTCGCGGATCGCCTCTTCGGCCCGCAGGGCGTCCCCCGAGCGCACCGACTCCAGGATCTCCCGGTGCTGCTTGCAGGTGACCTTCGGATCGGTGGGCACGTCCACGAGGTCGGTCCGCACCCGGTGGAAGGCGTCCCAGAACGCCTCCAGCACCTCGCTCAGCAGCGAGTTGTCCAGGCTCCCGTAAAGCGCGGCGTGAAACGCCCGGTCGGTCTCGGCGCGCACCGAGCCTGCCTCCGCCTCCGCCTCCATCCGCCGCACGACCGCGTCCAGCTCGGCGAGGTCGGCCTCCGGAATCCGCCCGGCCAGCCGCGCGATCAGCCCCGTCTCCACGGCCTCGCGCAGTTCGAGGAGTTGGAGGAGGCTGTCCTCGCCCCGGTAGTGCCCGGCGACGGTACGGAAGATCAGCCCTTCGATCATCGGCGCCATCGACATCGGCCCGACGTACGTCCCGAAGCCGTGCCGGATCTCCACGATCCCCATCGCCTGCAGCGCCTTGAGCGCCTCCCGCACGGAGTTGCGGCTGACGCCGAGGAGCTCCATCAGCTCGGTCTCGGTGGGCAGCGGGGCGCCCGAGGGAAGCCGCTGGTCGATGATCAGCCGCTTGATGCGTTCCTGGATGTCGTTCGTCATCCCACGAGAGTGTGAGTGCGAATGTGTGTGCGCCGCCACCGCCACCTCCGATCCGAACAGCTTAGCGGCGGCGGCACGAGCAGGTCAGATGTGCGCGATGAAGGCGGTCCAGGCTTCGGGGGAGACGGTGAGCGGGGTCCGCTCGGTGTCCTTGGAGTCCCGGATGTGGACGGCCTCGGTGCGTATGGCTACCTCGACGCAGTTGTCCGCCTCGCTTCCGCTGTAGCTGCTCTTGAACCAGTCCTGTTGGGTCATGCTCATAGCGTTCCTCGCATCTGCTTCAGCAGGCTTACGGTCGCCCCACAGTCAAGGGCTTCCGCACGCAGCCTGCCATAGCGCTGGAGGAGAACACTCACGTCTTTCGGTGCGACTATCAGGCTGCTAGAACGCTGCCCTTCGGTGTAGCCGACCCACTGATGGTCAGGGGTCTCGGCCAGGTACATGTGGCCGTCGACACCGGAGTGCTCCTCCTGACACAGCGGCATGAGCTGGATCTCCACGTTGCGCTGACGGCCGACCTCCAGCAGATGGTCGATCGACGCCCGGGTAACCTCCGGGCCTCCCAAGTGCCGTTCGAGTACGGCCTGTTCGATGATGAAGCTGAACGCTGTGCTCGGCCTCTCGGTGAGAAGGCGCTGGCGGTCCAAGCGGGCCGCTACCTCTCGCTCGACCTGTTCCTCAGTGGCGGGCGGCAGCCTCCGGTCAAAGAGGGCGCGGATGTACGGTTCGGGCTGGAGCAGCCCGGGAATCGCCCGGCACTCATACGCGAGGAGCGTCACCGCCTCCTCCTCGATCCCCGCCCACCGTAAGAACCACGACGCGAGACCCACCTTCCGGGTCAACGTCCGGTACGCCGCACCCAGAACGCGGGCGGCCGGGGCGCCCAGGACCTCCTCCGTGCGCGGGATGAGTTCCTTCGGCGGGAAGCGCCTGCCCTGTTCCATCTTCGCGACGTACGTCGCCGAGTACCGGACCCGTGGGGCGAACTGCTCCTGGGTCAGCCCCGCCTCGTCCCGTAGCGCTTTGAGTACCGCGCCAAAGGTCTTGAGGCTCTCCGACGTTTCCGGTTCGCTGTCTTTCGTCATCCTCATATCGTCACGGGCGGTGACCGACCCGGTCCAGTTGGTGAACTGGTACAAGCGAAACTGGGTGGGTGTCGTGCCTGGCAGAGGCCGCCGCCGGGCCGGGACGCTTCCGCCATGACCGCACCACAGGGCCAAGTCCCCGTCACCGTACGTACGTTCGCGCAGCGATTCTCCGCCACCCGGCGCGGCGCCCGGCTCGCCCGGCTGCTGGCCGTCCACCAGCTCACCGCGTGGGGGTTCTCCCCGGGGGTGGGCGGCTACGACGCGGCGATCCTGGTCGTGGCCGAGCTCTCGGCCAACGCGGTGCTCCACGGGCGCGTACCGGGGCGGGACTTCGCGGTGCGGCTGACGTACGACGAGCGGGGCGGCGTTCTGGAGATCGAGGTGAGCGATACCCACGAGAAGTGCCCCGTGCCGAAGGCGCCCACGTCGGACGACGAGGAGGGGAGGGGGCTGATGTTGGTCGAGGCGGTGGCGGATCGCTGGGGTATCAGGGAGCGCCGGGGCCCTGG